>JAHEKK010000451.1 GCA_024638395.1 Gemmatimonadota bacterium
CTGCCCCGGTCCTGAGAGCCATCCCCGAAGTGGTCCGGCGTCTCGACGGTGATCTGCCGATCGAGGACCTGAAGCTGATGGAGGGGGCGGACGTGGCCGTCATGGTCACGGCGGCCCTGGTGCTCGGCGCGGTCGCCTTCTGCGCCGGATACCTACCGGCGCGCCGGGCCGCCAGCGTGGATCCCATGCAGGCGCTTCGATACGAATGAGGCGGAGGTGGCTTCCGGACCCGTGGGGCATCGACGGCCGGGAACCCGGTCGCCGCTATGTACGATACCGCGACACGAACCGCGCGAGCATCGCTCTGGGGACGGGGGTGTGCTCTTTGGAAACCGCCCGGATCAGCTCGTCGGCCTGTTCGGCGGGGAAGTATCCATGACCTCGGTAGGTCTCGATCCGAACGATGAACCCCTTCGGGTCCGCCTCGGGATGGAACTGGGTGGCGTAGACGTTGTCCTTGATGCGGAACATCTGGACCGGACAGCGTTCCGACGTCGCCAACAGGACGGCGCCGTCCGGCAGATGGTCGCACGCCTCCTTGTGTCCGACGAGGGCGCGGAAGCGGCCGGGTAGCCCCTCGAACAGGGGGTCGTCCCGGCCCCAGGGCGTCAACGTGACGTCGGTCCCGCCCACCGGCTCGCTGTGGCGACCCGACAGGGACGCGCCGCAATGTGACCCCAACAGGCCACAGCCCGAGCATGCCCCCAGGAAGGGAAGGTCCGCCTCGACGACCTCCTCGAGGAGCGTCGCGAACCCGGCCTCGATGCGGCGCTGTTGTTCACCTTTTTCCGATTCCGGAGTGCTGACCTCGAAGGGACTCCCGCCCACGATGGTGCCCAGAAAGCGGTCCAGGCCCGGCTCCGGGAAGGGCTCACGGTCCAGGCGGATGCGTACGACCTCGGTGTGATGGAGACCTCCGTACTCGAGGAACGCCTCGAACTCGCTGTCCGACGCGCGGTCTTCGGGACGGAGCTGGAGAATGAGGTATGGTCGCATGGTGGGAAGATGGGATCCCCGGTAGGGACGAGCCAACCAGGGAGCCCGGCTGACCGCACGGGCCTACCGGTGTCGCGTCTCGTCACCTGCGCGCGGGCCGCCTGAAGGGTGCCAGCCGGATCGGACGGGTGGTTGTTCGGTGCGGGGCTGGTTCGTACCATGCCTTCCCCCCTGTTCCCTGCTGCGGAAGGCAACCGTGAAAGCCTCAGAACTGTTCGTCCGCTGCCTCGAAACCGAGGGAATCGAATACGTGTTCGGCGTCCCGGGCGAGGAGAACGCCGACATCATGATGGCCCTCGAAGATTCCGAGTCGATCCGCTTCATTCTGACCCGCCACGAACAGGGCGCGGCGTTCATGGCCGAGGTCTACGGCCGGTTGACGGGGAATCCCGCGGTTTGTCTGGGGACCCTCGGACCGGGAGCGACCAACCTCATCACAGGCGTGGCCGACTCCAACATGGACCGCTCGCCCATGCTCGTGCTGACGGGACAGGCCGACTCGAGGCGTCAACACAAGGAATCCCACCAGCACATGAACGTGGTGGAGATGTTCACTCCCGTCACCAAATGGGCCCATGCGATTCTCCACCCCGACAACATCCCGGAGGTGATTCGGAAGGCTGTTCGCCTGTCGCGGACGGAGAAGCCGGGGGCATGTCACATCGAACTTGCCGAGGACCTCGCCAAGCACGATACCGATGCCATGCCCATGGTCCCCCGCAGATTCAGGAGGCCTGGCCCCGACGACAAGATCGTGGACCGGGCCTTCGACATGCTGGCCGGCTCCAGGCGCCCGATCATCGTGGCGGGGAACGGGACCATCCGGAAGCGAGCCAGCCAACAGCTGCGCCGGTTCTGCGAGGCCACCGGGATTGGAGCGGCGAGCACGTTCATGGCCAAGGGCTGTGTCGACGTGGACGCTCCCTACAGCCTCTTCACCATCGGCCTCCAGGCGAAGGACCTGGTCTCCTGCGCCGTGGACGCATCAGACCTGGTGATCACCATCGGGTACGACATGGTCGAGTATCACCCCCGGCTCTGGAATCCCGACGGGTCCAAGCAAATCATACACATCGATTTCCTTCCCGCCGAGATCGACCAGTTCTATCACCCGGAGATCGAGTTGGTCGGGGACGTGGCCCACGCCCTTTGGATGCTCAACGAGCGCGTCGCGCGCGGCGGTGATCGCCTGGACTTCGACCTCTCTCAGCAGGCTTCGGTGAGGGAGGATATGCGGGCGGAGTTGGCCATTCATGCCGACGACCGGACCGAGGGCACGATCCGGCCTCAGAAGGCGCTGTGGGACGTCCGCAGCGTGATGGGTCCCGACGACATCGTCCTGTCGGACGTGGGCGCCCACAAGATGTGGATCGCCCGTCATTACCATTGCCACGAGCCCAACACCTGCCTCATCCCCAATGGCTTCTGTTCCATGGGCTTCGCCCTGCCGGGCGCCGTGGCGGCACATCTGGTCCACCCTGACCGCCGTGTGCTGGCGATCTGCGGGGACGCCGGCTTCCTCATGAACGTCCAGGAGATGGAAACGGCTCGCCGCCTCGATGCGAACCTGGTGGCGATGGTCTGGGAAGATCACGCGTACGGACTCATCGCCTGGAAGCAGCAGAACGAGTTCGGGCGGCACACCGACCTCAGCTTCGGCAATCCCGACTGGCTGAAGCTGGCCGATGCCTTCGGCTGGAACGGATACCGTTGCGACCGAAGCGTGGATCTGGCCGATACGCTGCGAGAGGCCTTCGACACGCCTGGACCGTCGCTCCTGGCCATGCCCGTCGACTACCGGGAGAACACCAAGCTGACGGAGCGGCTGGGCAATATCGCCTGTCCCATTTGATGCTCCGCGTCCTACACACTCGTCTGGAGCTGGCATGCTTGCCGAGAGCTACCCGTACTATCTGGCCAACGACGCCCACGCCCCGAACCGCGACCTCCCGGTAACGGACAAATACACGGGAGAGGTCGCGACGCGCGTCGCCCTCGCGGATGGATCGGCGATCGATAGCGCCATCGCCGCCGCGGTGGACGCGACCGAACCCATGCGGAGACTTGCGGCCTATCAACGGGAGGATGTGCTGCGCCACTGTGTGGCTCGCTTCAAAGAGAGGTTCGACGAGCTGGCATACGCGCTGTGTATCGAGGCCGGTAAGCCCATCAAGGACGCCAGGGGTGAGGTGACGCGATTGATCGACACTTTCCATGTCGCGGCCGGAGAGGCAACGAGGATGGTGGGGGAGGTGATGCCCTTGGACATCAGCCCCCGCGCTCGGGGGTATTCCGCCAAGTGGAAACGGGTACCCATCGGGCCCTGCTCCTTCATCAGCCCCTTCAACTTCCCCCTCAACCTCGCCGCTCACAAAGTCGCCCCGGCGGTTGCGGTGGGGTGCCCCTTCGTCCTCAAGCCGGCCAGCCGGACCCCCATCGGAGCTCTCATCATCGGCGAGGTCCTCGGCGAGACCGACCTGCCCAAAGGGGCCTTTTCCGTCCTCCCATGCCGCCGTTCGGAGGCAGATCTGTTCACAACCGACGACCGCTTGAAGCTCCTCAGCTTCACCGGATCTCCCCCGGTCGGTTGGGACCTCAAGGCCCGCGCAGGCCGCAAGAAGGTGGTCCTGGAGCTGGGGGGCAACGCCGCCGTGATCGTCGACGAGGACGCGGACCTGGACGATGCGGTCGAAAGGACCGTCGTTGGAGCTTTCTATCAGTCGGGCCAGAGCTGCATTGGCGTTCAGCGGA
>JAHEKK010000452.1 GCA_024638395.1 Gemmatimonadota bacterium
TCCGCATGTCCATGCGCGTCGTGTTCCCGAACTGCTGCACCAGGTAGATGACGTTGGGATCCCGAGGATCCGTGGCCGAGGCCATGCCGTCGCCGATGTAACGGAGCTTGTCCCAATCCTCATCGGTGATGCCCTCCTCGTCGTAGACCCGGCTCGGGCCCAGCCAGTGACCGGTGTCCTGCATGCCGCCGATCACGTGCCAGGGGTCCTGGTTGTCGACGCTGATCTCGTAGAACTGCCCGATGGGCAACGCGGACACCATCCAGGTCTCGCCCCGGTCGAACGAGATGTTGACGCCACCGTCGCCTACGATGACCAGATGGTCGGGGTCGGACGGGTCGATCCACATGCCGTGCAGATCGTTGTGCACGTGGCGGATGTTGACCATCTCCCACGTGCGGCCGCCGTCTTCGGAGCGGCGCAGCTCGAAGACCGGCATGTACAGGCGCTCGTCGTCGGATGGGTCCACGAACACCTGCTGGTAGTAGTAGCCGGTCGAGTGGTCGGCGACCTTCTGCCACGAGGCTCCGGCGTCGTCGGAACGGTACACGCCCGTCTCGGACCCCTCCCGCTCGCGCGGCTCGTTCGTGAGGATTCCCGCGTACACGATCTGCGAGTTTTCGCGGGCCACGGTCAGGTGGATCTTGCCCATAGGCTCGGTCGGAAGCCCGTTCTCGAGGCGCGTCCAGGTGTCGCCTCCGTCCGTGGACTTGAAGATGCCGCTTCCGGGCCCCGACTCGTCCATGTCGCCTCCACCGTAGCGGAAGCGCTGCCACATACCGGCGTAGAGGACATCGGGGTCGTGGGGGTCCATCTCCAGGTCCATGGCGCCGGTCGTGTCGTTCACGAACAGCACCTTTTCCCACGACTCGCCGCCGTCCGCGGTGCGGAAGACGCCGCGCTCCTCGTTCGTGCCCCAGAGGTGGCCCATGGCCGCCACGAACACCCGGTCGGGGTCCTCGGGATGGATAAGGATCCGGGAGATCAGGTAGGAGTCGTCCAGTCCCCTGTGGGCCCAGGTTTCACCGGCGTCATCGGAGCGGTAGACCCCGTCTCCCCAGGAGTTCGCTCGCGTATTCGCCGGCTCCCCGGTGCCGACCCAGACGATGTCGGGGTCCGAGGGCGCGATGGCCACGGCCCCCGTCGACGCCGATCCCTCGTTCGTGAAGACGTTTCGGAAGGTGGTGCCGTGGTTGGTCGTCTTCCACAGGCCCCCGCCGGCGGTGGTCACGTAGAGCGTCTTGGGATCGGACTCCACGCCGGCCACGGTCCATGCGCGGCCCGCGGGCATGGACGGGCCCAGCAGGCGCCACTCGAGGGACGCAGTGTGCTCGGGGCTGAGCGTCTGGGTCTGGGCTCCGGCGGGGAGGAGCAGGGACACGGCGAGGAGAGCGGGGAACGTGCGCATGGTCAGATGGGTCGAGGGAAGGGCGAGAGCCGGTCTGGTCCGATCGAGAGGGGAGGCCACGACGGGCTCCCTCGGGGTGCAGGTCTTGTGGGCCTATCTTCTATAGAGCAGAGGAGTTGTGCGGGGGTTTGGTTCATCGGAGGGGCGGGCCGGTCGGGTTCGGTGTCGGAGCCGGGATGTCCAGTTCGGTGGAACCTAGGTTTGGTTGGCTGGAGAATAGGGAGGGGCGGTGGCAATGGACAGCGGGAGGGACGTGCGCTCGACACGGATACTGGCAGCTGCCCGCGTTCAGCGACTGCAGCCGCCCAGCCCGGGAGACTCCAGGTGAGACGCCAGACCGGATGCGGCGTCGGGCCGCGACGCGTCGAGCGCCGCGGCCACGAGCCTCGTTGAGGGGCCAGGTGCAGGACCTCGGCTCCCCCGACTGCCGGACGAGATCTGTCTAGCTCTGGCTCAGAATGCCGCTCTTACCGGGTCCCCCGCTCCCGTCCCGGCCGCCGGGGTCCGGTCCGCCGCGTGATGAAGGGCAGCCCGGACGTGGCCCAGCTACGCGCATCCTCTCGACGCTCCATGTCCTCTTCCGGGAAGGCCGACAGGTGCACCATTCGCCCTTCGTGCACCAGCTCGGCCCCCGTAGCGCCGCTGGAGAGGACGGAATACTCGCCCAGTCCCACCGTAGGTGCAGTGACCCGCTCGGCGTCCCGGACGACGGCCAGGAAAGACTCTGCGGCGGCGAGCGGGGCGGTCGCTTCGTCCCCAGCCCGGTCTCCAGGGCCGGCGCCTGGCTGATCGGGGTCCTGCCCCCGTTCCGCTGGGTGAATCTCTCCGGCCTGTCGCGATCCGCCAGCCCGGTTCACGCTTCCCTCACCGCTAGCTCGGCTCCCTCCGTCTCGAGCCCCCTCTCGACGCGACCTGGATGACAGCGCGTCCATCAAATAGCCCCGCAGCAGGCGGGAGTGCAGGCTTCGGTAGTGGGCCAGGCTGCCTACGACATCCATGCCCAGGGGCATGGTTCCGTAGAGGACCAGCAGCCCCACCTGTCCTTCCACGACGGAGAACTCGCCGGCCATGCGGTCGATGTCGGTCCCGCGGGAGCGCTGAACCTCGTCCAAGGCGCCGGTGCGCGAATGGGCCCCCAGATCGTACGACAGCTCCCGCACGGCGCCCCACACGTCGCCTTGCGCCTGGGCGAGCCGCTCCGGAGCCGGCTCCAGTCCCCGGGCCACCATCGCTCGCTCCCGGTCCCTTGCCTTCGGGCGCACCTTGCTGGGCGAGTGCAAATCGCTCTTCCTGAACCGTGCGCTCTCGAAGCGCCAGCGGCCCTGCTCCATGCAGGACACCGGGATCCGGGTCTTGGAGCGGGCAGGCAGCAGTATCGATCGGTTGGTCATCCGGTTCTGTTTCGCGCCCTGTCAGCGTCCGCCGCTCGGGATGGACATCCCTGAGCCCAGGACCTCGCACTTGCAGTTGACACTGTCAACCTGTATCATAATCAGTAGGTTGACGATGTCAAGTACCTTGTCCGAGAATGGTTTTGAACAAGAGATCCCCCGAACGCGAATCGCCGCTGCGCAGGAGCTTTCTGGACGCAGCTCGGGCGATCTTGCGTGATCCGGACACGCCGCTGGACCTGCGGAAGGTGGCCGAGCGCGCGGGAAAGAGCCGGACGGCCCCCTACCTCGAGTTCGGCAAGGAGAGCGAGGGCGGAGGACTGGCGGCCTTGAAGATGGCCGTCGCCGCGGAGGGGTTTTCGGAGCTGACGGACCGGCTTCAGGCCGTCCGCCTGCGGAGTCGCGAAGCGGGAGCCGCCATCCGGGACATGGCCCGCGCCTATCTGTCGTTCGCCCGGCGCGAGCCCCGCCTGTACCGCCTCATGTTCGGCGAGGACATCGGCGGGCTGCTGACGGGGCAACAGGAGGGCCCCGCCGAAGGCCAAGCGCCCCACCAGGAGTCCGAGCGCCTCTTCCAGGCACGTCTCCGGCTTCAACAATACGTGAAGAAGGTCGTCGGGCGAGGCATGCGGGAACAGGCGGTGAGGGTCAAGCCCGGGGGGGACCTGCAGAGACAGGTCATGGTCTTCTGGGCCATGCTCCACGGCACAGCACTGCTGATGCTGGACGGGCAGCTCGACATCGCCCTCGGCCACGTGACCCACGAAGAAGCCGCGCGGCTGGCCACGGAGCACCTCCTGGTCGGACTAGACCAGTCCATTCTGCGGAGCGCCCGCGCCATGGCTGAGGCGAAGCGGGTGAAGCGGCAGGCGGAGGCGAGGCCCGTGGCTCGCGGGGCCGCAGCGCGGGGCAAGTTGAGGTTCATGAAGCGGCGGATG
>JAHEKK010000453.1 GCA_024638395.1 Gemmatimonadota bacterium
GAAGGGGAAACAGCTGGCCCCGGTGAATCACGAAGATGCGGTCCGAGAGGGCGAGGATCTCGTCCAGGTCCGTGGAGATCACGACGATCCCGGGCGGCTGCTCGGTCGCCGTCAGCTTCCGCAGTCGGGTGTGGACCGCCTCTGCCGCAGCGACATCGAGCCCCCGCGTAGGCGATTCCGCCACCAGCAGGCCTCCAGCCCGGGCCAGTTCTCGGGCCGTCAGGAGTTTCTGCTGGTTCCCGCCCGAGAGGGTGGCCGTGAGGGCGCGGGGGCCGGTGGTGAGGACGTCCATGTCCTGGATCAACGCAACGGCCCGGTCCCGGATGGCCTCCCAGTCCAGTCGGCCGGGGCGAGCCACGGAGCGGTCGTCGTGAAGCGACAGGGCCACGTTCTCCACGATGGTGAATGACCCCACCAGCCCTTCCCGCGTTCGGTCCTGGGGGATCCAACCGGCCCGCTCGGGCAGTTGGACGGTGCCGGCGTCAGGCGGGATCGAGCCCGCCAGAAGCGCGGCCAGGGCGCGCTGGCCGTTTCCGGCGACGCCGGCCACGCCGACGATTTCCCCTCGGCGCACTTCAAGGGAAATCCCCGTCAAGTCGGGATGGTCCTGGGGTCCGACTCGGACTCCGGTCACCTGGGCAACCACCGGACCGGGCGTTGACGCCCCCCTGGTCGACGACGAAGTCGAGGGGCGGGGCCGGCCCATCATGGCAGCCACGAGACCGTCGAGGGTGGCATCGGCCCGAGGGCCGGACCACGCTTCCCTGCCCTCGCGCAGGACGGTGATTCGGTGGGAGACGGCCAGGATCTCGCTCAGCTTGTGGGCAATCAGACAAATGGCCGTTCCCTGCTCGGCCAGTCGCCGCAGGACCCGGAACAGCGCCTCCACCTCCTGGGGGGCCAGCACGGCGGTGGGTTCATCCAGAACGAGAATTCGTGTTTCATCCACCAGGGCCTTCAGCAGCTCGATGCGCTGCCGGTCTCCGACCCCCAGATCGGCCACGGGGCGGTCCAGCTCGACCTCGATGCCCAGCGTCTCGGCACGGGCTGTGACCTCGTGCCGGAATTCCGTTCTGGGCCGGCCCGCGGCAGTCCACGCGCCGGTCGAGAAGAGGCGGATGTTGTCGAAACCCGTGAACCGCGGAACCAGGGAGAAATGCTGGTGCACCATGGCAATCCCCATGGACCGCGCCAGGCTTACGTCGCCTGCCAGGTCCCGCCCCCAGGCTTGGACGCTTCCGGCATCGGGGGAGAGGAGCCCCCCCAGGATCCTTCCGAGGGTGGTCTTGCCCGCACCGTTCTGGCCCACCAGCGCGTGCACTTCTCCGGAGAACAAGGTGAGATCGGCGCCGTCCAGGGCCTGGACGGAACCGAAGGCCTTGCGGATTCCCTGGAGTCGAGCGGCCGGGACCCCTGCCGACGCCTGAGGCGGGGCCGTGTCCGGTCTGCTGTTCAAGGAAGACCGGGGATCAGGGCGTCGTCTCCCCCTCTACGAAGGGGACGCGCGGCACGTCCAACGTGCCCCCTGCGATGGAGTCGGCTGCCCCCTGGAGACGCCTAAGGAGCTCGGGGCTGTACCGTTCCAGGAGTGCGGGATTGGGCACGAAGGAGACCGCTCCGGCGGCGAGTCCCGTGTACAGCGGACCCTCCAGCGTAGCCGCCTGCCAGGCGCGGGCGACCTTCAGGAACACGCCGGGAATGTCGATCACGGCGCTACCCAGGACAACGTCGGGGGCCACGTCGTTCTGATCGTTGTTCATGCCCATGGCCCACACGCTGGAGCCTCCCTGCCGAGCTTCCCGAACGGCCTGGAAGACCCCGAAACTGGCCGCGTCGACGTTGTGGATCAGCACATCGGCCCCGCGGCGGAGTTGAGCCACGGCGGCTTCCTTCGCCGCGGAGACGTCTTCCCAGTTGCCGGTGAAGGTCTCCAGGACCGTCACGCCGGGATTCGTTGCCTTGGCGCCGGCCTCGAAGGCCACGAAGGTCCCCTTCGCGGACGGAATCTCCACCCCGCCCACCATACCGATGATGCCGGTGGCGGTAAGGGCCCCCGCGGCCATCCCCGCCAGATACGAGGCCTCCTCGAGACGGAAGATCAGAGGAACGACATTGGGCCCGGGCCGGGAACCGGCTGAGACCACGAAGGTCACGTCCGGGTAGCGCTCCCCTGCCCGCGTGGCCGCGTCCTGATACTCGAAGCCGTGGGCGAAGATGAGGTCGTAGCCGGACTCGGCGTAGGAGGAGAAAGCATCGTCGAATTCGGCGGCGGTGCGGGTCTGCTGATGGGAGATCGCGACGCCGAGGGAATCGCCGATCCGTTGCAGCCCGTCGTAGGCGCCTGCGTGCCAACCGGCGTCGCTTACGGGACCGGCGGTGAGCAGGGCCACCGAAGTGTCGGCTCCGGTTCCTTCGGAGTTCCCACAGCTTCCTAGGGCCATGGCTGACACGACAGAGGCGGTAGCGAGAATTCTGTTCATCGTGCGGACTCCCTGTACCGGGGCTCGGGACGGCGGGGCTTGCTCCCTTGTAGGTCTTCCCGAGGCACCAATATACTGGGCGCCGGGAACACATCCGAGGCGGCGAACCCTGGCATGACGTTTCATCGGTGACGCATCCGTCGGGTGGCAGGACCATCCGTCGGATGAAGGCCTACACCGGGAGAATCATGAATAGTCCCAGGGATCAGTGGAGTTCCAGCTTCGGGTTCGTGTTGGCCGCGGCGGGGAGTGCCATCGGATTGGGGAATCTCTGGAAGTTCCCCTTCATCACCTGGGAGAACGACGGCGGCGCCTTCGTCCTGATCTACCTCCTGTGCATCGCCGCTGTGGGTCTGCCCATCATGATGGCGGAGGTGCTGGTCGGTAGAAAGACGCAGAAGAGCGCTGTGGGCGCCCTCAAGGAAGCCGTTGGCCCGATGTGGGGGTTCGTGGGGGGTTGGGGCGTGCTGGGGGGCCTCACCATTCTCTCCTTCTACGCCGTGGTAGCGGGTTGGTCGGTCTACTACTTCCTCCGGACCCTCCAGTGGAGCCTCACGGGGTTCCCCAGCGACCTGGCGGCGGGGGACTTCTTTGGCGCCTTCGTCGGCAACGGAGCGCTGCAGCTCCTCTTCGCGGCGCTCTTCATGGGCCTCACGGTCTGGGTCGTGGTCGCGGGCATCGCGAAGGGGATCGAGCGCGTGGCCCGGATCTTCCTGCCGGTCCTCATGGGCATCCTGCTTCTGATGTTGATCAGCGCCCTGACCATGGACGGGGCCGGAGAGGCCCTCAGCTTCATCTTCGCCCCGCGCTTCAGCGAGCTCACGAGGGATGGCGTTCTGGAGGCCCTCGGCCATTCCTTCTTCACATTGTCCCTCGGAATGGGGGCCATGATCACGTACGGGTCCTACCTGGGCCGCGACCAGTCGGTGGTGGGCGCGTCCATGGCCATCGTCGTGCTGGATACCGTCATAGCCCTGCTGGCCACCGTGATCATGTTCTCCGTCATCTTCTCGGTTCCGGGCATGGCGGAGCAGGTGGGGCAGTCCACCGCCGGGATGCTCTTCATCTCGCTCCCGGAGCTCTTCTTCAACGTGGTGCCCTTCGGCCGTATCCTGGGCCCCCTCTTCTACCTCCTCGTGGCCCTGGCCGCCCTCACGTCCACCATCTCCTTGCTGGAAGTCGTCGCGTCGTACTTCATCGACGAGCGTGGCATGACCCGCCGCAAGGCGGTTCTGGTCAGCGGTGGGACG
>JAHEKK010000454.1 GCA_024638395.1 Gemmatimonadota bacterium
AAAGGCGATGCGGTATCCCACGCCACCCGCCCCGGCTACCGGACGATACGTGATGAGGCCGCCCAGCGTGTTGGCGATGGAATAGTCGAAGCGCACGACGTGGGCACTGAACCCGGCGGGTGCGCTGGGGGAAAGCAATAGCGTGCTCTCCCAGGGAATCTGTGCGGACGCCGGGGTCCCGAGGACCAGCATCCCGCAACCGGTCAGGAGGGCAAGAGCGAGCTTCTTCATGGCGTTTGGTTTCTCCGGGGCGACAGGGGGCCGTGGCCCCCTGCCGCCGCATGGTTCAGTCCCCGTGTCCGGGCCGAACGGCTAGTTGGGGGAGTGGACGCCGGAACCGCTGTAGGGCCGGTTCCGTCCGATGGTGGGCCCGTGCGTGTCGAAGCCCGAGTTGGACGTGGACGACACGAACTGGAGCACCGACCCGGGGAACGGCGTGGTCTGCCCGTTCCCCCCGAACGGATCGGTGTACCAGATTTCGGCGCCGCCCTCGTTGTTCACGTTGTTCGCGTTGATGTCCACCATCCGGTGCGCGCCGTTGAAGGCCGACCCCGGTTGGTCGTGATTGACCACGGAAGCCGACTCCTCGCACATGCTCCCTCGGGCGCGACGACCGTCGACTTCCGTCTGGCAATCGAAGTGGGGCCGTCCGACCAGGCTCTCGTCGGTGGGATCGTAGTAGCGGCTGGGATTGAAGACCTGGTAGTACGGGTTGAAGGAGAAGAGGGTCTGCCCACTGGCCGTCCGAATGCGGCCCGAGACCTCCCAAGACTCCCTGATCTGCCCGAAGTTCGAGTTCTGGCCTTCGGTCACGAGAACGTGCTGTTCCACGCAGTCCAGGGTCGGGATGATCCGCCTACCGCCGCCGCTGCGGGAATCGGGCGGACTCGGAGTCCCCACGAAGATCGACCGCCGGTCGCAGGAGCTCTCCAGCTCACCCGCCGTCCCGATGGCGGCCATCATCGTCGCGTGGACCCGCGTCCCGTCGTTGCAGCGGATATGGTAGACGACCTCGTGGAGGTTGTTGGTAAACGCGTCCTTGGAGTGGGTGCCCTGATGGAGCTTCGTCATCACGTCGCAGGTGATCTCGATGATGGCGCTCGCACCCTCGCCCACGTTCAGGTTGATGTCGTTTTCCCACTCGACTTTGTGGCCGAAGTGGTCCTAGTGGCGAGGCATGGAGCCGTCCCAGCTCTCCATGGCCTCGTTGGCCAGAGCGAACGGAATGTCTCCGACCAGGTCATAGAGGTCAGAGCCACGGGGATCCCGGCCATGTTCGTGGCCGAAGGTGCAGCCCGTGGCCGGATCCGTGGCCGGGTGCCAGGTGGGGTACAGGCGCCCATCGGGGCCGATCGTGGAGTAGGAGTCGTGGACGGCCTTGGAGCACGTATCGTACGGCCCCGGAGTCCAGATCCCGTATGCCTTCGAGAAGCCGATGGCCTCCGTAGGCGCCGAGGGGAAGTCCTCCGCATCGCATCCCGAAAGGGCCAGGAGCGCCAGAGTACAGATACTTGAGAGGGCCCTGGAGGCCCGTTGATGAGTTCGCATTTCCTACTTCCTCCGATAACGATCCGTCGACCCTAGAACCGACGGCCTCCATGCCCTCGGCTCCGAACCGCTCCTACAGACTCGAACGACGGCGCCATGGCCCGCGGGCCCCGACGCCGTTCGCCGGCCTTCGTCAGTGCTTCTTCACTTCCATCGTGAAGCGGATGACGGTGTTGCTCACGTCGTCCACGATTGACTGGTCTCCGGCCTTTAGCGTCCCGAACGACGAGGCCTGGACATTGATGGAGTTCATGAGAGACCACCCCGGGGACAGGTGGTACTCGTGTCCCACGCCCAGCACGACCCCGATGGTCGTGGCGTCCACGTCCTCGTCTTCTTCGGTCACCTTGGCGTAGTTCACCCCGAGGCCGCCCTTCACGAACAACCCCGCTTGATCCGGCCGGGGGTACATCGTGACGACAGCGTTCAGCGACCCGATGGTCTGGCGCGCCTGCTCCTGCGAGAAGGTCCAGCCGCTGACCTCGGCACCGACCAGCAGTCCACTCCTGATCGTGCCGCCGAAGGACACGAGGCCTGTATATCCGAGCTCACGATCGGCCACACACAGGTCACACCCGATGCGTCCCCACCCGCCACCCACGCCCAGCCCGAGCCAAAGACCACTCGAGTTCTGCGACTGGCCATGGAGGGCCTGGGGCGCGGCAAGCGTCGCAGCCGTAAGGCAGATCGCCAGGGTTCGTCTCATGCTTCCCTCGTTCGCCCGCCCACCACCCCGTCGTGCAAGCACGAGAGACCGTAGGCGGAGTTGAGCTGCCCGGCGACCCGGACGGATCACGCCCGGACATACTCCTCCGTCCTACAGTTCTAAGTCTCGACCTGGCCCGGGTGGCGCGTTAACCCGGCAACGGGAAGCGCTCCCGAGATTGTGCGGTACGATTGTCCAACCAGCGAGCACGGCCACCCGTATACTTGGCCACGAACAGCCTAAGTGATTGTTCTACATTCAGTTGGCACATCGTCGACGACGAGGGACCGGCCGACTTGCGAATCCCCGCCACGCCGCCCAGTTTCCCCCACCTGAAATCGTACCTCTCGCGGTACGTTCGGACACTCACGTACCCGGTCGATCCGGCCGGAGGGGACATGGCCGTTCAACGACGCCGGGCCGCGCCGGAAACCGACACTGCGGGTAGACTCGAATTCGTGCGGGCCAAGGTCCAATGCAGCACGCTTCGGGATTTCTGGCGGGAGCTGACGCGTGAGGAGTACGAGATCAGCTACGAAGCCATCCGGAACTACCATTACGACCGGGAGCCACCGGTGGACTACCTGGTCCAGGTCTCCAATGTGTTCGACGTGAACCTCAGGTGGCTCGCCACGGGCGTGGGACAGCCCTGGCCCGAGGAGCCGGGCATCGACCGAGCGGCCGAGGAAGCTGCCGGTGAGGTGTGGCGACAAGAGTACGAGGCCGGGATCCAGGAACACCTGCGGACCTACGAGACCCTCCCCCCACTGGCGGTGGCCGTCATCCTGCGCACGTGCGACCGACTGTACCGCGATGCGCAGTTCCGGGCCCGCATGGCGGCCCGGACGGGTCCCACCAGGAGCTACATCGGGCGCTTCGTCGGAAAGGCCATCGCCGGACCGCTGGTCAACGCCGTGGCCGGCACGGTAAAGGCCAGCGAGCTCCACGCATGGCAGCTCGAGAGCTACGTGCTGGGCATGTGTTCGGCCCTCACGGCCCTCATTCCGAACCCCAACTGGACGGGCCAGCAGCAGCCCCTGGACTCCATCCAGCACTGAAGTACCCATCGGCCGCCGGACCCGGCCTCCCGGACGGCCAAGGGCCAGGGACGCCCGGTCCTCAGCTGACGGGCGGGAGTCCGGCTCTCCGCAGAAGCTCGTTGAACTCGGCGAGAGACCCCTGTCGGATCTGCTGCAGCCTGGTCCGGATCTCGGCCAATTCTTCTTCGTATACCGCCAGAACCTCCAGGCTCTGCTCGGTCGGAGGGTCGTCGGTGCCCGCGAGATAGCCAGCCAGGCTCGCGATCCGCGCATACAAACGCCTGGGCCACCGCAGGGTGTCCTGCCGGGCCAGGCCCCCGGAAAGCCGCAGGTCGAAAAGCAGGGCCTCCAGCGCCTCGAGTTCCGCCGTCAGCGTCCGGGCCGCCTCATCGAAGGGGGCGGTCGAGGCCCCCTCCCCCATGGCAGCCAGGCGAGC
>JAHEKK010000455.1 GCA_024638395.1 Gemmatimonadota bacterium
GCCTGCCTCGCGACAGCGCCGCAAGCTCAGGGGCAGACGAGCCCCGAGTACGTTGCTGCGGAGCTGAAGTGGCGAGTGGAACAACTTCGGGCTACGGGATGGCTGGCCGTCAACGGCGAGTTGGTCACGAGCCATGACGTGACTCTCGCCGTCTACGAAGAGCGTGGGTTCGCTCCTCTCTGGCGCGATCTCGCCGCCCTCGACAGTCTGCGCGCGGCGATCGCGGCCGTTCGGGGAGATGGGCTGGACCCGCAGGACTATCATTTCTCGGCTCTCGACTCAGAGCTCGACGGGCCGTCGTTGATGGCCGAAGTGGATCTTCTGGCCACCGACGCCTTCGTACAGGTCGCCCACGATCTCCGGTTCGGGAAGGTGCAGCCCCAGGGGCCCAGCGGTGGAGACTCACCTTGGCCCTTCGACGGGGACAACCCGGTCGAGGAGCTGGTCGCCGTGGTTTCCTCCAGGCGCATCGGGCAGGCTCTGTCCGATCTGAGACCGCACCACTTCGTCTACGAAGGCCTGACCGAGGTCTTGGCCCAGCTTCGAGCTATCCAGGCCGCCGGGGGACGAAGACCGATTCCCCAAGGACCGGTCATGAGGCGCGATTCCAGTGATGCCCGAGTCCCCGCTTTGCGCGACCGACTCGTGCAGGAGGGCGATCTGCGCGTCTCGGCCGCCATGTCGGGGCTGCGCTTCGATGGGGTCCTCGAAGACGCCGTCAAGGTGTTCCAGCGTCGCCATGGGCTGAATGAGGACGGACGGGTGGGCTCCTCCACCTTGGAAGCTCTGAACGTGCCCGTGGAACGCCGAATCGATCAGGTGCGCGTCAACCTCGAGCGAGCCCGCTGGATCACGCACGTCCTCCCGGACACCGTCGTGGTGGTCAACGCCGCGGGGGCACGGGCCTATCTGCTCCGTGGCGATTCGGTGGTGTTCGATGGAAGGACCATCGTGGGCAAGGAGTACACCAAGACACCCCTCTTCACTGCGACGATGCGCTATGTGGATCTCAATCCGACGTGGACCGTTCCGCCGGGCATCGTCGACGAAGTGTTGGCCAACATCCGCGCCGACCCGGAGTACATGGCCCGGGTGCAGATGAAGGTCCTCGACCGATCGGGCCGTCCGGTAGACCCGGGCGTCGTGGATTTTTCCCGCTCGGTCGCCACCTTCCCCTACGTGCTGCGGCAAGACCCGGGGCCGACCAACCCCCTCGGGCGCATCAAGTTCATGTTTCCAAACCCTCACAACGTCTACCTCCACGACACGCCGGGGACGGCCCTGTTTCGCGAAGAGAGGAGGTTGTTCAGCCACGGGTGCATCAGGGTGGAGAATCCACTGGCTCTGGCGGAGCTGCTCCTGGGCGACTCGAAGCAGTGGAACACCGAGACCCTGCGGGCCGCGATCGCCACGGGAACCCAGAAGACCATTCGGCTATCCCACCCCACTCCCGTGTTCGTGCTGTATTGGACGGCGGCTGTCGACGTGCGCGGAAGGCCCGTCTTCTACGATGACGTGTACCGGCGGGACGGAGCCGTCCTGGCCGGCCTCACGGGCCGAAGGGCGCCTGGAACTTCAGGGGGCGCCAGGCGGTAGGATGTCGACGAGACCGGTGTGGGGCTCCGTCGTGACGGGGTCCATCGGCCGGGTCTTGGTTATCCGACATACCCACTCACCTGGGGGATCCTCTGACAACGTCGCCGTGGGTGCGCAGCATGCTGCCCGCCGCCTGCCTACTGATCGTCGCCCTGCCGGCGTCAGCGCGCTCGACCACATCGCTCCCCGATCCTGCGACTGCCCACCGGGTATTGGCCGGGTACGTGAGCGAGGCCAGTGACCCGGGCGCCTTGCGAGTCGCCATCGAGGCGTACTTCCGGTACCGCACTGCCCGGAACGACGAAATCCGGAAGCCCTTCCTCTACTTCGTGGACCTGGGGCTCGAGCCGACCACGCCTCGTGGATACGTCTTCGACATGGAGCGGCTGCGGTTGGTCGAAGGTCCCTTTGCCGTGGCGCACGGGAGCGGGTCCTCCACATCTCGCGACGCCGTCCCATCGGTGTTCTCCAACGTGCCCGGGAGCCATGCCTCGTCCCTCGGGCTCTATCTGACCCGGGGCGTGTACCCGTTCCGGGGACGCGCCGGAGGGCGGGAATACACGTCGATCGGCCTTCGACTCCGCGGCGAGTCCGGGCCCTTCAACGATGCCGCTGAGCAACGGGGGATCGTCGTGCACGGAGCCCCGTACGTGACCTCGCAGGGGGCGGGCCGGAGTGAGGGGTGCCCGGCAATGGAGCCTGAGCGCGCGCAGCGTCTACTCCCCCTTCTGGAGGGTGGCTCCGTGGTATTCATCTACTCGCCTATGGACCAGCGCTGGGTCAACCAGGGGCCCTGGGTTCGGACTGGGGTCGAAGCCGCAGGCTGACGGAGCGGATGGTGACGACCTTCCACCGGATCCAGGGACCCGAGATCTCCGCCTCGGTGTCCCTACCGGTGACGAAGGGAAACGATGTCGCGCTCCAGTACCGCATTGGACTTGGCTAGAGGGCCCCGCGTCGGAACATGAGGACTTTCACCGTCGAGCCCATGATCCGCAGATCGGTCAGAGGCCGCCTCTCACGGATGTATTCCAGGTCCTTGTCCACTTTGCGTCGCACGTCTTCCAGGGACTGGTCGTAGGGGAGCTCTACCTGGGCCATTCCGGTAATCCCCGGGAGCACCCGCTGCCGCATACGATACGCGGAAATGCTGGACGCCAGTGTCTCGAAGATCCGAGGCTGTTCCGGGCGTGGACCCACGACGTTCATGTCGCCCTTCAGCACGTTGAAGAGCTGAGGTAGCTCGTCCAGCCGATAGGCTCGAAGAAAGCGACCCACCGGAGTGATGCGGGGATCACCGGGTCGCGCCCAGACCTGCTTATGGTCCGCGCCGACGTGCATCGTCCGGAACTTGTACAGCGTGAAGGGACGGCCTCCCGCGTCCCGGCGCCGCCGGTCCGGGCCGAGCCACGACGCTGACGAACCCTCGTCACGCCGGTCGATCCCCACTCGGACCTGTCGGAAGATGGCCGGTCCGGGTGAGGTCCCACGGACGAGCAGCGCAATCAAGACCATCAGTGGCGCAGTCAGAATGATTCCGACCGCGGCGACCACGACGTTCAGGATCCGGCACACCTCGTCGGGGTCGTGGGCCGTTGAGGAGCGTGGAAACAGACCCGGCCGCGGCCGCCGGTCATCCGCCCGCCGGAGGGCAATCTGAATCATGAATCGTCCCCCTCGAAGAATCCGGCCCGTCGGGTGGGCCGATTGCAGGGAATGGGGGGTCAATGTCCGTGCCACCCTGCGACCTGGCTTCGACCTCCAGCCGAGACCCAATGGCGGCGCCGTGTGGCCGCGGAGGTGTTGGGCTCCCGCAACACCGTGAGACGACCTCCGGGAGCCTCCTTTCGTGCACGGCCACACGTCCTGGAACACGACGGGGGCGGTATCATTGTCCTATGATCCGTCCGCCCAAGCTCAAGAAGAGTCTCCGCACCCGCCCCGGCCGCGCGAACAAAGAAGACCTCTCCCTCAAAGAGCAGTTCGCCGCCCTCCGCTACATCCCGCCCTTGCTCCGTCTCGTGTGGGAGGTGAGCCCGCGTCTCACGTCGGCCAGCGTTGTCATGCGGACACTCCGGGGGGGACTCCCCGTGAGCCTTCTCTATGTCGGCAAGCTGATCATCGACG
>JAHEKK010000456.1 GCA_024638395.1 Gemmatimonadota bacterium
CTGACGCCCCACCTGCTCGGTGTAGGACAGCGACTTCACGCTGGACGTGTCGGCCGGCTCTTCCTCCTCTTCCGGCTCCGGCTCCGGGGTTTGCGGCCTTTCCTCTTCCTCCTCCTCAGGCTCCTCGGCCTCTTCCGGCTCTTCCGCCGCGGCCCGGATCCGGTCCCGGGTCTGGATCTCCTCCCGGGCAATGGAATCCAGTGCGACGTAGTCCTTCACCCGGGTCAGCTGGTTGGGGTCGGCACCGCCGGCCAGGAGTGCGGACACGGCCGCAGCGGCCTGCCGTGCGGATGCGAACATCAGGGGCGTGCGCTGGGCAAACCCTTCGGTGATGTTGGGTGACGCTCCGTGTGCGATCAGAGCGTCGATGACGTCGGGGGCGTCGGCCTCGGCGGCGAAGTGCAAGGCGGCGACGCCGGTCGTAGACACCGCATTGGCGTTGGCTCCGGCCGTGAGAAGGACCTGGGCCACTTCGCCGTTGCCGCTCCTGGCGGCTAGATGCAGCGCCGTGTATCCACCGAGCCGCGTTGTGGCGCGGACGGTAGCGCCGGCATAGATCAGGGCCTCGGCGATCGTCACATCGTTGTGGACCGCGGCCCAGTGCAGCGCCGTCATCCCGTCCGGCTGAGCCGCATTTGCGTCGGCTCCCTGGCGAAGGAGGTCGACGACGGCTTCAGCGTCTCCGTCCTGCGCGGCGTCGGCCACAGGCGACTCGGCGAACGGGGAGGCCGCCAGCATACACAAGCCCAGCAACAGGGCGACAAGCGGGCGGGTCTGCGAGATCATGGCTCGTGCCTGCATGGATCCCTTCCTCGACGTATTCAGGCTGGCTCCGCGCTCGTTCTGGGCGAGGAGAGGGAGAACGTGCCGTTGCTGTTCCCGAAACTCTCGACATCCGTGGCGCCGAGGCCATGGAGCAGCGAGAGCATGACGTTGGCCATCGGCGTACCGGACTCCGCCCGGATGTGTTGACCGCCGTCGAGGGCGCCGTTGGCGCCACCGGCTACGAAGAGCGGGCAGCGGGCGTGGTTGTGGAGGTTGCTGTCGGCCATGGCCGAGCCGTACACGATCATCGTCTTGTCCAGAAGGTTCGAATCCCCCTCCTGGGCCCCCTGCAGCTTCTCCATGAAGTAGGGGAGCATGCTCACGTGATACTCGTTGATACGGGCGAAGTCGAGGACACGCTGCTCCTGCCCACCGTGGTGTGAGGCGGCGTGGAATGGGGTCTCCACACCCGACTCCGGGTATACGCGGGGAGAGGCGTCTCTGCCCAGCTTGAACGTGAAGACCCTCGTGGTGTCTGACTGGAAGGCCAGAACCTGGAGGTCGAACATGAGCTTCACGTGCTCTTCGAACGAGTCGGGTACGCCGATCGGAGCCTCGGGAATCTGACGCTCCTCTCCGCTGGCGTTCTGAACTTCGATGCGCTGGATGCGCTGTTCGAGCTCGCGGATGTTCTGCGCGTACTGATCCAGACGAAGGACGTCTGAGGGGTCGAGCTGACGACGGAGCGAGGCCATTTCCTCCATGACCCAGTCCAGAATGCTGCGATCCGCAGCGAGGCGCCTCGCCCTCTGCTCGGGCGTGCCGCCGGCCCCGAACAGCTGCTCGAAGACCGCCCTGGGATCGCGGATCATCGGCAGTGGCTGCGTGGGGGACGCCCAGCTGATGGTGTCGGTGTACACGCAGGCGTACCCGTAGGCGCAGCCCCCGGCCTGATCGACGTTCTCGATGCAGAGCTGCATCGAGGGGATGGGCGTGTCGGTGCCGAAGCGTTGCACGTAGAGCTGATCCAGGGAGGTGCCCACGTAGACGTCGGACCCCTCCGTCTGCTTCGGGTGGGCCTGGGTCAGGAAGACGGCGCTGGTTCGGAAGTGGTCGCCGCCGATTTCCTTTGGAGCGTAGGCATCCGCCATCCGTGCATCAGTGTTGCTGATGATGGTCAGGTAGTCCTTGAACGCCTCCATGGGCTTCAGGCTGCTGGTGGAGAGGTCGAAGTTCCGCCCCACCTGGGCCGGCGCCCAGAGATGCTGGGTGGCGCCCCAATCGTTGCACCCTGCGGCCCCGTGGACCTGTTCGATGCAGACGAGGCGGGTCCGGCTCGCCGCCTCACCGGTCTTGGTCCGGGCCGAGAGCCGGCCCGCCGGGAACATGGCCTCGAGGAGCGGGAGGCCCACACTGGCCCCAAGCCCCCGAAGGAGGGTTCTCCGGGAGATGTGCTTACCGGTGATGACGTTCATGGAGTGTCCACCTCTGTGGTGTAGGTCATGACGCAATTCATGGGCTTCCCGCTGGCTGCTGCTCTTCGGCGACCACGCCCGCCTCCGCCATTCGGAAAGCGGGACTGTCGACGATCCCCATCACGAAGGAGGAGATCTTGTAGTCCCTGTCGGCGGCGGCCGCTGCAATGGCCCGCACCGTGGGCATGTCGAAATACTCCACCCGGCGGCCCAGGGCATAGGCCATCAGGTTCTCTGTGAACACCTGGACAATCACTTCGGACCGCTCCAGCAAGGCGTTCCGCAGGTCTTCCGGGCTCGCCATTTCGGTTCCGTCGTACAGCATGCCTACGGGATCGACCGGATTGCCCTCGTCCTTCGTACGCCACGCACCGGTGACGTCGAAATTCTCGAGAGCCAGGCCCACGGGGTCGATCACCCGATGACATGAATTGCACGTCGGGTTGGCCCGGTGCTGCTCCATGCGCTCCCGCACGGTGAGGAACCGGTCGCCTTCGGACGCGTCGGTCTCCTCGAAGGCCGGCACGTCGGGCGGCGGCGGCGGGGGAGGGGACCCGAGGAACACTTCGAGGACCCACTTCCCTCTGAGCACGGGAGACGTGCGGTCGGGGTGGGAGGTCAGCGTCAGGACGCTCCCATGGCCGAGGAGCCCCCGCCGGGATGCGTCCGCATATTGGACGCGCCGAAATTCGTTGCCCGTGACGCCCGGCATCCCGTAGTGCCGAGCCAACCGCTCGTTGACGAAGGTGTAGTCGGCGGTCAAGAGGTCGAAGATGGAGCGATCCTCACTCACCAGGTGCTCGAAGAAGACCTCCGTCTCCCGGTGCATGGCCTCCGCCAACGTCTCGTCGTAGTACGGATACGTGAGGGCATCCGGATGGACCTTTTCCAGGTCCTGGAGGCGGAGCCATTGGGCCGCGAACCGCTGAGCAAGCGCCTCGCCCGCCCTGGGATCGTCCAGCAGGCGCTGGGCCTCGGTCCTCAAGCCGGCGGAGGAGGCCAGTTTGCCTTGGGTGGCCGCATCGATCAGCGCCTGATCGGGGACCGAACCCCAGAGGAAGAAAGAGAGCCGGGAGGCCAGGTCGATGTCGGCGAGTCGGTAGGCCTCACCCGATGCGACAGCGTCGGGCGCCTGCTCCATGCGGAAGAGGAAGTGTGGGCTCGCCAGCATGGCCTGGAGCGCCGTGCGGACCCCCTGCTCGAAGCCGCCGTCGGCAACTCCGACGTCGTAGAAGCGCATGAGCCCCTGGAAATCGCTTTCGTCGAGGGGGCGGCGATAAGCCCTGGTGCCGAGGCGCTCAATGATCGCCCTGGCGCAAGGACGCTCTTCGTCGGGGGCCGTCGGCCTGCAGGTGAATACCCGGCGACGCACCGGGTTGTCGGAGATGCCGGTGACGTCGAAGGGACCGAGCACGGTCACGCGCTGCAGATGCTGGAGGGTGGTCACCCCGGCCCCGATACCCATCTGCCCGTCGGCCAG
>JAHEKK010000457.1 GCA_024638395.1 Gemmatimonadota bacterium
CTCAAGGAGGTCGGCGTCGCGGATTCCGAAGAGCTGGGTCATCCAGCCGCCGACGGCTCCGGCGACGCCGAAGGTATAGCGCTCCAACTCCTTCCAGCTCCGGTACCGGCGGGGGGTGAGGTCCATGGCGACGCCGTCGAGGAGAGCCTCCGGGTAGAGCCGATTGACACCCTTTTCCCTGGCCTCGGCCATGACGGTGTCGAGAAGGGGGATGTCCGTAGATGCACCGTCGAATGCCGCCAGGCTCAACTCCCTCCAGATGTCCAGACGGCGGGCGAGGGTCTCCACCGACGGCTCATCATGTGGATCGTCGACGAGGTCGTCCGTGAAGCGACAGTAGGCGTACAGCCCCGAAACGAGGCCTGCTTCCAACGGGGGAAAAAGCCGGGCGGCGAGGCTGAAGGTCCGGGCGTGCGCCCCGAAATAGGCCCTCCACTCCCGGGGGCCGCCCAACGCCCTGGCGCGCTCCTGGACCACTGCCTCGCACGACGTACGGTGCCCCGCTGAGTCGAGCTCCGGCATGGAAACGTTCATGGGCGGAAGCCCCATGCGGGCCTCCTGCTCCCGGAGGGCGCACTCTGCGGATCCGACGCAGAGATCCAGAAGACCGCGGAAGTCGTCTGTCGCCGAGCCGATACGGTCAGTTTCCTGCAAGAGCCTGCGCTTTCGGTCATGGAGGATCTCGAGGGCCGCTCTGGCCGGAGAGGGACCCTGTGGCCCTCTCCGGAAGATCGAGTCCACCACCTCACGGGGGTCACGCTCGAAGTCGTTGATACCCCCGAGGTCGAGGACCCAGCTCCACTTCCCGTGTCGGTAGTCCTGAAGGGGAGGCTTGCCCGTCTCCGTGAGATCGCAGTAGTCGAGGAAGTCGTCGATGCGTTGGTACAGATTCCCGAAGGCGCATCCGATCCGGTGACGTGAATCCATGTCGGGAAGACCGGCGGTTGCCGAGCCCAGGGCTGCGGCTATGCCGAAGAGCTCGCCCGACTTTCCTTTGATGGCAGCGTCGTACTCCTCGTCGGAGAGCACGCGGCCGGCGGCTGCGCCCTGGGCGATTTCGCCGGCCACGGTGCGCTCCACCGCCTCGGTGAAACGCGCCAGGAACTCGAAGGAACCCGTCCGAGCCGCCGCGCGATAGGCGGCGGTGAGATAGTGATCACCCAGCACGACCGCGTGGGCCACGCCGTGCCGAGAAGCCACGGTCTCCTTGCCCCTGCGGACGTCGGCGGAATCGATGACGTCGTCGTGGAGGAGAGAGGCCTCATGGACCATCTGAATCGCCAGTGCGCCGTACCAGAAGCGGGCGTCCAGCGCTCCGCGCCTCGATTCGGGGACGAGGGCCAGCGCAATAAGAGGACGCAGGAGCTTCCCTTCCAGAGCGGGCACCGGGATGCCGTCCTCCGCGAGCTGTGAGGCGACGGACGAAAGGCCCTCGTGGAGCAAGCTCTCGAGTCGGTGGCGCCTCGTTGGCGTGCCCGGAGCGGGCGGAGTCTGGACGTCGGCCGTCTCCACGCAGATGGGGGTGACTGCCGCGTGTACCGTATCGCGTGTGGTCGCGACGCCTGCAGGGAGGGCGCTCATGATGCCCCCACGATGCTCGGGCCAGCCTCGGGGACGGGGGTGGGGGACTGGGAGACGACCCGGAAGACGCTACCGACCAAGGCGTACCCTGCGAGGGTCGCGACCACTCCGAGCCATTCACCTGCCACGGCCAGCATGCCCAAGGGGAGGGCGACGACCACGCCGTAGAAGGCCGCCATCCACCGGACCGGGAGTTGGGAGAAGCCTGCGCGCTCCTCGGTCAGGGCCAGAATGCCGGTGAGTCCCAGGCCGGTAACGAACCACCCGACGAGATTCAACCACGGCATCCCGTAGTACGGACCGGCATCTTCCCAGCGCCAGTAGGGCGTAAGGAAGCTCATGGCCGGATCCAGGGCCAGATCCCAGAGAACGAGGCCCAGTGCTCCGGCGGGAATCGCCAGGGCGAGCTTTCGCGGAAAGAGGTGCCGGGCGATGACCCAGGAGGGCAACACCATGAGAAACCAACTCACCGGAATGAGCGCGGGCACACGAGAGCCGAGGCGGGCGCCCAGAAGCCCCGTATACTCGTAGCCGCCGAAGGGGATTCCGTACCCGGTTCCAACATGCTCCGAGGTGAAGCTCAGGAGATAGATGCCGACGAGGGCCGGCACCCACCGCGCTCCCGTTCTCGCAATGAGCACCGTGGCCAGGGTCGCAAAGGCCAGAAGAATGTGGATCTGGGCGAAGAAGCCGAACGAGATGGTGTAGAAGCGGAGCGCGAAGCCGGAGGGAGGGAGGTTCTCCGGATGGAGGGCATAGTAGCCGAAGCCCGCCACGGACATGACCGTGAAGACTGCGAGGACGAAGAGGCTCCACCGCTCGAGGTTGGGCCAGGGAGAAGGTCGCTTCGTCATGTCTGTCTTCGCTTTCGGCCGAGGCCACCGTCCAGGCTTTCCGTCAGCGTGCTACACTCCTGAAGAAACTGCACCGACTCGAAGGGACCGTCCTGGACGTTGCCTTCGAGGCCGAGGTAGGACGCGCCGCCGAAGACCACCGAGTAGGGGCGGGCGCGGTCGTAGAATTCGGCGAGGATCTCCAGTGTTCTGGAGACGTCTCCGATGGTTCCCGCAGGGGGTAGCGAGATGCATACCAGCGTCGCTTCGCGGCTCATCTGAATGACACCGAAGTCCTCCGGCGGGACGTCAGCGCCCGGGTAGAAGACCTTCCATCCGGCCCGTTCCAGGAGAAGGCGGACGCAGAGAGCCCCCAGCTGGTGATGGTTACCCTCAATGGTGCCGACGACCGCCACCGGCTGAGCGCCAGGACTGGCCCCATTGCCCTCGCGTCGTGTGCCGGTCCCTCGTGCGTCGAGCCATTCTCGGCGTAGACCCATGAGTGCCGCGGTCACGGCCTGAGAGACCATGTGTTCGTCCCCGACGCGGAGCCTGCCGGTCTGCCATTCTTCTCCCACGGCTGCCATGAGGCCACGGACCGCCAAATCGCAGAAGTCGGGGAAGCTCAGCACACCTCCCCGGCCAAGCGCCAGATAGAGCTCTTCGAGACGGTCGAAGTCGCCACGTCGCGCCCATTGCAGCGCGAGGGCGTGGAGCGTGGCGTATGAACCGCCCTCCACGTCCCGCAGCGCCGTCCATACATGGGCTTCGAACGGGTGGAAGGGCGAGAGGACCGTGCGGATGCCACGGTTCCGGGCAAAGCCCACCGCCTGGTCCACTCGGATCCGGCGGTGGCCGCCCGGCGTCTGCTCGAAGGGTAGCTCGCCGTCGTTGCACCACCGCTTGACCGTCGATGGGTGCACGTCGAGAAGCGTGGCCGCCTCGGTACTGGTCAACTCGACTCTGCTTTTCATTCGCTCGCACTCGCCGCCGCGAACGTTTTTCGGGGCGGCCAGCTCGTCGTAGGGGAAAATAAAAGTTCTAGATAGATATTCTGAGCGTTTATATTCGGAGCGTCAAGTCACGCCAGAGCAGAAACCGATCAGCGGGTTCCAGGAGATCGTTTAGGCGCGTCCACGGCGCAAGGGGCCGATGAAGTCGACGGGCTCGACGGACCTGCCGGAGCCGGTGGGGGAAGCGCAGGAAATCGGGTGGCGCTTCCGCGGCGTGGCGCCATGGCCCTCAGTTCTGCGGCCTACCAGTCGGGGATGATGTCGCCGTCTTCGGTGAGTGGCGGGTACGGCC
>JAHEKK010000458.1 GCA_024638395.1 Gemmatimonadota bacterium
CGCCGTCCGGTGCGGCCACGGCGGGCCCCACGCCCATGATTCGATTCCCCCGGACCCAGACGTCGCCCCGGTCGATGACCTCGTCGCCCTCCATCGTCAGGATTCGGGCACCGCGAAGCACGACGTCTCCCGAGGGCGTCGCTCTGGGCACCGCAAGGGAGACCTCGGCGGTTTGCACACCCCAGTCAGCCATGCTGTCCGATGCCATCACCGCATCGACGCTGGCCCTGTGAAAGCGGTTGGCCATGCTCCAGGTCACGACTTCGCCGCTTTCGGCCCAACCCACATAGTTGGCGCCCTCGTCGGTCAGGCGGCGAAGCGGCACAGCGGGCGATGAAAGGTCCACCGCCAGACCCTCCGGCCCTGCAGGTGTCAGGGGGAGGAGATAGGCATCGTCACGATCCAACAGGGCCACGAAACGCCCATTCGGCGAGACCTTCATGGTGATCCCCAGGGCCTGGCGGCTGGTGATCCTGGCATGGGTCCTCTTCTCGGAGCCGTCAAAGCGCGCCGACACCAGGGCCATGGTCTGCGTGGCGTTGAAACCGGGCTGAGGGTTGGGCACCACCTCGGTATAGAAGACGCGAGCCTCGGTGCCGCTATTCGAAACGAGAGCCGGCGCCGTGGATGCCGAAACGATAGGAACCGCTTCACCACCCTCGGCCGACACCCATCGCAACTCACCCAGACCAGCCACCGGTCCCGCCCCGAGCCCCGCCCGCCGAGGCGCCCAGGAAAACACCACTCGGCGGCCGTCGGGGCTCCACTCCGGCCAGCGTACATGGGCGGGCACGGCGGTGAGGCGAGTGGGGGCGCCTGATCCGTCGGACCTTGCCTTCCACACGTACCCGCCGACGGAGTCCGTCCAGGTGACGTAGGCCACCCACCGACCGTCCGGAGAAAAGGCGGGATAGTATTCCCGCTCGCCACGGTCGGTCAGGCGGTTGGGCGCCCCGACCGACACACCATTCAACTCTGCGGTCCACACCTTCCCCAGGGCGGAGAACGTGAGGGCCCCGCCGCCCGGGCTTTCGCCGACGGAGAGGAGCTGAGTCACGGCCAGGGGCCCGTCATCGGCGCGAAGAGGGATGAAGTGCCGCTCAGCCATCCCCAGCTCTACATCGACGGAAAACGGAACAAGGGCCACTTCTCGAGTAGCCACGTCAACCCGTTTGATCTTGCCTCCTCCGTAGAACACGACCGTCCGGGAATCGGGCGTGAAGGCGTATCCCGGGAAGACATCGTTGGGCGCATAGCCTTCCTGGTCGTCTCTCTGGACCTCGGCGACGAGCCACTCGTCTTCATGGGTGGCCAGATCACGGATTCGGAGGGCCGTACGGGCGCCAGCCCGCGTGGCGTAGACGAGCCACTTGCCGTCCGGCGACACGATCGGGCGTAGCCCACCACCCGCCCCTGCGGTGATGCGCTTTTCGGTCCCGTCCTCGAGATCGAACGCCACCACCTGGTAGGAGCCCAGGTTCTCTCCCGTGTAGCCGCCGCCATGGGTGGCGAAGTACAGGGTCTTCCCGTCCGGTGCGAACTCTGCGCCCGTATTGGTCGTCTTTGCCGAAGCGTCGGCGGGATAGACCCGAGTGCCCCCACCGCCATTTACGTGGTACATCCACAGGGGGACGTTCGTCAGGTAGTTCTCGGCCGTGGGGTAGGGGCCGAAGCGCCGCACCACCAGATACTCGCCATCCGGCGACCACGCCGGTGACGAGAGCGTGTTGTCGATTTCCGAGGTACGTTTGCGCAGCCCGGATCCGTCCGGCGAAACGAACCAGAGATTGTCGCCGCCGTCCCGGTCGGAGATGAAGGCGATAGTGCGGCCATCCGGGGACCAGCGGGGCATTCCGTCCCAAGGGGTCCCCTGCGTGATCCTCCTTGCCTGACCGCCCTCGATGGGAATGGTGTAGAGATCGCCGAGGAGATCGAACACCAGGGTTGCGCCGTCGGGCGAGACGTCCAGCGACATCCACGTCCCTTCATCCGTGGTGAATCTGAGGGTCCGGACCGCTTCGATGGGAAGCGCGTTCGTGGTGTCGGAGGGGACGGGGGTGGAGGTCTGGCCCAGCCCGGGCGCGGCGAGAACAGCCGAGATGACAACGACGGAGAAAAGGGGTCGGCTCATGGTGTGACCGGGAAGAGTGGGACGCGTGGGGCGTGGAACGTGGGGGACGGACGGGCCACGGGGCAATCGGTGGCGGATTCCCTCCCCATGGCTCGCGCCGATCCCGCTCCGTATTGTCAGAGCGTCCCGCTCCCGGCGGGCGGTCCGACCGGAGGATCGGGACGCAGTACTACGCAGTCGCAGGAGGATCCCATGAAAGTGGTTCGTTGGGGGTCGACCCCCATCATACTCGCCGCCCTTATCGCGGTCCCGGTGTCGGCCCAGACGCCGGACGACGTACGCATCACCAAGACGCGCACCACGGAGTTCGGTGGAGGCCTCGGCCTCATCATGCGTCTGGTGCCCGGCGTCGACGAAACGGAGCAGGAGGTCACCTTCATTCACGGATCCGAGCCGATCATCCGTACGGACGGGGCGCAATCGTCCTCGGTCATCGACTTCGGGAAAGGCGCGTTCATCGCGGAAGACCACGGGGATCGGTCCTACATCCACTACACCTTTCAGGACCTGGCCGGCATGGTCGACAGCGTCTACACGGCAGCGGCCGCGGCCGAGCCTGGCGCGACCCAGCAGCCCGAAGATCCTGGTGTGGAGTACGAGGTGTCCGCCGAGGTGCGGCGGCCCGGGAACACCAAGGCCTTTCAGGACATCCAGCTCGAGTTGGTGCGGTTGATCGTCACGGCGACCCCCGTACGCGCTGAAGACATCGATCCCAGCGAGCTCCCGACCTACGTGATGGTGTCGGATCAGTGGATGGCCCGGGAGCACCCCGGAGCCGTCGCCATGGAGCGGCTGCAAGCCGCGGCAGCGGATCAGTTCCGGGAAACGCTGGCAACCCAGTCGGCCGGCAACGCATTCCTTCAGGCGTTCCAGATGAACAACGCCCTCCGTGAGAGCTACGAAGGCCTCGCCGAAGAGCTGTCCGAGATCGAAGGCATACCCTTCGAGCAGACCACCGCCTTCGTGGCGCTCCAGTCGGGCGCCGAACTGGACCTGCAAGCGGCCATGACGGACCCGATCGCGGGCCCGGAAGTCGACTTCGGTAAGCTCGCCCGGGAGGGTGCAAAGGACGCGGCCAAGGGTGCGGCCGAAGACGCCGTACGGGGTCGACTGGGCCGTCTGGGGGGGGTCCTCGGCCGCAACCGGGACGAGGACCGCGAAGAGGCCGAGGCGCCGGTCGAGACCATGCCGCTTCAAGCCGTCATCGTCCGGTCGGTGGAGCGGACGGAGTCGGTGGAGATCGGACCGATCGACGCTGGGTGGACCGGTCCCCGTGCGGGCTACACGGAGAAGGCCTCGCCTTTCATTTCTCCGAGGCGTTGACCGACACGGGGGCGACTCCGGGGTTTTGATCCTGGTAGACCTACTTCACCGGGGGTAGGCTTGCGCATGTCGTGAATACATTACAGCATGTCGTGCTTTCATCACATCCACTCATCACGACATGTCCCGGACACCCATCTTCTCAACGCTCCGGAAAGAGCGACGCCGGGCAGGCCTTTCCCAGGCCGCCCTCTCCCAAAAAGTCGGGGTATCGCGACAGGCCATCGTAGCCATCGAAGCGGGACGGCAGGTCCCGGGCACCGA
>JAHEKK010000459.1 GCA_024638395.1 Gemmatimonadota bacterium
CGATGAGGACGTCGTAGATGCTGGGCTTCGAAGACCGGCCTTCGATCCCCAGCCCGCTGCTGGCGTTGCCTTGGGGGTCGATGTCGAGAATCAACGTCCGCTTCTCGGCGACCGCCAGAGACGCACCGAGATTGATGGCCGTCGTGGTCTTACCGACGCCGCCCTTCTGATTGGCTATGGCGATGACGTGGGACATGCGTCTTGGAGATCTCTCCGAGGAAAGCAGAGGCGTTGGGGGCGCAATATATCACAGGCCGCGAGGACTCGGGAACAGACACGAAGATCCTTGACCCCCGCTCACGCCCCGTCGACCTTTGGCCTCACGGGACGGTCCGGGTCACTGGAGCCCGGTACCACCGTCACAGGGCACCAATGGGGATGGGCTGAAAATGAGGCGGGTTCTACGGAGTTGGAACAGAGTGGCCGTGGGCGTGTTGGCGGCGGCGGCGATAGGAGCGTGTGGTGGTAGCACCACCGAGCTGCCCACGGATCCGCCTGAGATCGAGCCCTTCGTGGGCACGTGGGACGCCGAAGTCTTCCGCGTTAGGAGTGATGCCGATACAACCATCGTGGCCGACCTCATCGATATCGGTGGTGACTTCACGCTGAACGTCCAGCCAAGCGGCCAGTACACCGCCCAACTGTCTTTCACGGCAACGGACAGCCTCGGCATTCAGCCTTTCGTCGAAATCGGAGAGATGTCGGTCACGGAAGGCTTCGTGACCTTGAGGCCCACCGTTCCGCCCGGAAGTCCCGCCAGTTCGGCCTTCACCTTCGTCCGGGAGGACTTCCTCCGACTCGAGGGTCCTACGGAGTTCGACTTCAACCTCGACGAGGAGCCGGACCCGGCGCAGCTGCTGGCCGAACTCCAGAGAAGGTAGTCGCCCGCCAGGACAGAGGGCCTCTACGTGGTCGCCCGCCGGCCAGGGGCTTAAGACGTAGTCGCCCGCCCAAGCCAGGGGCTGCAGCACCGCCCACCAGGAGCTGGAGGACTCGGAGGTTGCCCTCCACTGGGAGATGTTTCACGTGAAACGCCCCGCCTGGGACAGCAATTCGCCCAAGCGCCCATCCGACCTTGTTTCACGTGAAACACTGAGCGGAGCGGAAGGGCCCGCGGGTCGCACACCACCCCTCCTCCCGCCGAGGGTTCAGCGGGCCGAGGCAGCCCCCTGCGTGCCCAGGCGGCGAACCTCGAGAATCAGGTTCTGGAGGTCTGCGGGCGAAACCCCAGGAATCCTCGAAGCCTGGGCCAGTGTGCCCGGCCTCACACGAGCCAGCTTCTCCCGGGCTTCATGGGACAGGGTCTCGAAGTCGGAATAAGGAAGGTCCTCGTCCAGGACGAAGTCGGCCTTTTGCCGGAGCTTCTGCGCCCGATCGCGCTCCCGCTCCACGTATCCGGCGTACTTGAGCTCCACCTCCACGGCGGTGATGGTCTCCGCTGGCAGGTCGTCTTCGAGCTCGTGATCCAAGGCGGCGATAAGAGCCGCCGCCGAAATCCGCGGACGCTTGAGGAGGTCCGCAGCTCTCCGGGGCTCGGTAAGCTGAGATGAGCCCGTCTCCTCGCCCAACGCCGCGAAGGTCTCCGGTCGGACGAGGGTGCTTTCCAGCCACACGCGAACCCGGTCCTCGGCCGCGAGCCGGCGAGCCAGAGCGCTCTCTTGACCCTCGGTGAGCAGGCCCCGGTCCCGGGCCAGGACCCCGAGCCGCCGCGGGGCGTTGTCCTGCCGGAGAAGCAGCCGGAACTCAGCCCTGGAGGTGAAGAGGCGGTACGGCTCGTCGACGCCTCGAGTCACCAGATCGTCGATGAGCACGCCGATGTACGCCTGATCCCGCTCGAGGACGAAGGGCTCCTCGCCCTTCACCCGCAGGGCCGCGTTGATCCCCGCCACGATGCCCTGCCCTGCCGCCTCCTCGTACCCCGTGGTTCCGTTGATCTGCCCGGCGAAGTACAGCCCTGGGACGGCGCGAAGCTCCAGGGTGTGGCGAAGCTGGTGTGGGGGGAAGTAGTCGTACTCGATGGCGTAGCCCACCTTGGTCATCACAGCCTCTTCGAGGCCGGGGATGGTCCGGAGGAACTGGAGCTGCACCTCCGCCGGCAACGAGGTCGAGAGCCCGTTCACGTAGAGCTCGGTGGTGTGAAGGCCTTCCGGCTCTAGAAAGACCTGGTGCCTGGGCGCGTCGGGGAAACGGACGATCTTGTCCTCGATGGACGGACAGTAGCGCGGCCCCCTACCGGCTATCTCCCCTCCGTAGAGGGCGCTGCGCTGGAGGTTCTCCCGAACGACGTCCTTGAGACCGTCGCCGGCGTACGTGATCCAGCACGGGCGCTGCTCCGGGACGTCTTCTCGTGCATAGGCAGCGAATCGGTAGTCGTCCGGGTCGCCGTCTTGCCGCTCCGTGCGCTTGAAGTCGACGGTCCGGCCGTCGATGCGCGGCGGCGTCCCCGTCTTGAACCGGGCTACGGTGAGCCCCAGATCCTCGAGGCCGCGGGCGAGGGCGATGGAGGGAGCCTCACCAGCGCGGCCGGCGTCCACACCGGCCTCGCCGCCCACGTGGATCTTCCCACGCAGAAAGGTGCCCGTGGTAATGATGACCGACTGGCCGAAGAACTCGAGACCACCTCGCGTTCTGACTCCCGTTACGCGGCCGCCCTCGGCAATCAACTCGTCGACCATCTCCTGGAAGAGATCCAGGCATGGAAGTCCATCGAGGATCCGCCGGACGGCCACCGGATACATGGCCCGGTCGCATTGGGCCCGAGGTCCCCAAACCGCAGGCCCCTTCGACCGGTTCAGCATCCGGAACTGGATCCGCGATGCGTCGGTGGCTTGGCCCATGACCCCGCCCAGCGCATCCACCTCCCGAGCCACGACCCCCTTGGCCACGCCGCCGATGGCCGGGTTGCAGCTCATCTGCCCGATCCTGGCGAGGTCCGGCGTGATGAGAAGCGTCCGGACGCCCGCACGGGCGGCAGCGGCGGCGGCCTCGGTCCCGGCGTGGCCGCCACCCACTACGATCACATCGTACGACCTTCTCATGAGTGCACGATGGTGAATGACCCGAGACCCGACGGCAGCTCCGCCGGCGTCTCCTCGATCTTCTCCACCCTGGCCAGTGGCGGCCCTTGCCGCAGCTTGTCCGCAAACCGTGCCATCGTCTCGCCTTCGGCGCGAGCCGTCACCCGGACGCTCCCATCGGGCAGATTCTCCACAGCACCGACAACGCCGAGTGCCTTGGCCGTCTGCCGCGTCCACCAGCGGAAGCCGACCCCCTGTACCCGGCCTCGAATGACGAAGCTCCTGTCTACGCCTTGCATCACTTTCCTATGCAGAACTCGCGGAAGACCACGTCCAGCACATCCTCGGTGGTCACGACGCCAAGCAACTCCTCCAGAGCCATCTCCGCGGAACGAAGATGAGTCGCCGCCACTTCAGCCGGCAGCCCCTCCTCGATGGCGTCCCGGAAGCTGACGACCTCGGCGGCAGCGCTCTCCAGGGCTCGGGCGTGCCGTCGTCGGGTCAACACCGGCGTCCCCGGTTCGGCCCTCACCACGGCGGAGTAGACGAGGGAGGGAAGCATGTCCCGCAACTCGGCGAGACCCTCTCCGGTCTCCACCGACAGTCGCAGCCTACCCGCTAGCCGGAGCGCCCGCCCGGCCTCGTCACCACCATCCCCTGGTGCCTCACCCGCGGCTCCACCTGCATCGACCCTGTCGG
>JAHEKK010000460.1 GCA_024638395.1 Gemmatimonadota bacterium
CGCCACCGGATGGCGAGCGATCGTCGTTGCCGGCATATCCAACCTCATCTTCAAGGGTGGCATCGTCGTGGCCGCCGGGAACAAGGGGCTGGCACTCCGGGTGGGCGCATCCTTCAGCGTCCTGGCCCTGGTCTCGCTGCTCCTGATCGTACTCTGGCCGGCCTAGGACGTACTCCGCGAAGGCCGGGCTGATCGTGGCCCCTCAGGCCCGGTCTCCTCTAAGCCCGCGCCCCTGGGCTAGGAGTCGGACCGCCCGACCACCCGGCCCGGCGCCTCACCGGTCATGACCTCGTCACGCAGCACGGCCGTTCCGTTCACCCAGACGTGGACGACGCCCTCCGCAAAACGGTTGGGATGGTCCCAATCCGAGCGGTCGATGATGGTCTCGGGATCGAAGACCACGACGTCGGCGGTCGCGTCGACCTCGAGCAGCCCGCGGCCGTCCAGCCCCACCGACTCGGCAGGAAGCGAAGTGATCTTCCGCACCGCCTCTTCAAGGGACAACACACCCTCTTCCCGTACGTAGTGCCCGAGGAATCGCGGGAACGTTCCCGCACTTCGCGGATGTCCGTTCCCCGATTCCGAGCCGTCCGCATAGCTCCCGTCGCTGGCGATCATGTTCCAGGGCTGGACCATCAGGTTACGAACATCGTGCTCCTTGATGGCACCCAGCGTCAGATTCACGGGTCGCTCGGCCTCGAGAATCAACTCAGCCACGGCGTCGAACGGGTCCAGGCCCCGGCTCTCGGCAATCTCCGACAGGTAGGCCCCCACGAGTTCCGGGAAATCGGCGGAGCTTGTGATTCGCATACTTCCGTATCCCGTCGCCTTCAACCAGGCGAATCCGCCGGCGATGCCCTGCTCGCTGGCCCGCTTCAATGCGTCGCGCCAATCCGGATCCGCCAGAGCCATGCGGAGAAGCTCCATGAATTCAGGGGACCCGGATTGGCGGTCCTCATCGGAGGTCTCCGCGAGAGATTCCAGTTCCGGCGGCACCACGATGATGTCGGTGAGGCTCGCAGTTGCGGCGCCATCGTATGGGTACTGGTCCGACACGATATCCAAGCTCCGGCTTCGCGCTTCTTCCACGAGGCCGATGACCTGGCGGATCGCGCCCTCGTTGTGGAGCCCCACGGCTTTGAGGTGGCCGATCTTCCCGGTGATTCCGGCCGACTCCGCGATCCGGATCACCTCCTGATCGGATCCCAGGAGGTCGTGGACAGGATTCCTCACGTGCGAATCGTAGATGCCTCCATAGGGCGTCACTTCGCCGGCCAGCGCGGCCACCTCTCCGGTCTCGGAGAACATCCCCGGCTCGTACATCAGCCCGGTGGAGAGCCCGAGAGCACCCATCTCCATTCCCTCCCTCACCAGAGCCCTCATGGCCTCCAACTCCTGGTCGGACGGAGGTCGCTGCTGATCCTCGGCCATGACCTGGTTGCGGATCCCGTTGTGTCCCACATAGAACGCGACATTCGTCCCGATGCCCTGCGTCGAGAACGCATCGGTCAACTGCCGGATCTCGGCGGGGGAGAATCGTCCGTCGGGCCCTCCCACAACCGTCGTGACACCCATGCGTACGACGCCTTCGTTGAAGCGTCGCGCCGGTTCAAGGAGTGCGGGGGGCGTGTGGCTGTGCACGTCGATGAAACCCGGGGAGACGACGAGCCCCGCTGCTTCCACCGTATCCAGAGCCGGCGGACCGTCCGGACCGACGTGGACGATGCGGTCGCCCGCCAACGCCACGTCTCCGGGGGCCCCGGGGGCGCCGCTGCCGTCCACCACCGTGGCACCCCGGATGAGTACGTCGGCCGTCGGTCGAGGGTCGCTGCACCCGAGAATGAACAAGCCTCCGGCGAGAACTCCCATGAGGGCGAGACGGGGTACGTTCACTTTCGCGTGCCTTTCCGAGTGGCGAATGCTGGGCCTCGGGCCTCGAGCATCCACAAGGTCGTTGCAGGCCGGATGCCGCGCCAATATCCTCCTGTCCCGGGCCCGTGGCTTCGCGCCGAGGGGGCCCACGAGCACCCAGCACCAGCATAGGGAGGTGAGGATGTCACAAGCAGGGGATTTCGTCTGGTACGACCTCATGACCACGGACCCCGACGGGGCCCAGGATTTCTACGGCAAGGTCGTCGGCTGGGGCACGACTGAATGGGACGGCGCGGCTCCGTACACCCTCTGGACCAGCGGCGAACAGCCAATCGGCGGCGTGATGGAGTTGCCCGACGAAGCAAAGAGCGCCGGGGCGCCGCCGCACTGGCTGGCCTACATCCAGACCCCAGACGTGTCGGGGGCGTGTGAGCGGATCCTCTCCCTTGGGGGGCAGGTCCTGAAAGAGCCCCAGGAGATCCCGAATACCGGATCCTTCGCGGTGGTGGCGGATCCCCAGGGCGCGGTTTTCGCCATCTTCACGCCCGCCGACGCCCAGAGTCAGCAGGACGTCACGCCGAAGCCCGGGCGCTTCAGCTGGCACGAGCTTGCCACGGATAACCCGGACGGAGCCTGGGACTTCTACTCCAAGGCCTTCGGCTGGAAGAAGACCGACGCCATGGACATGGGCGACATGGGGATCTATCAGATGTACGGAAACGGCAACCACCCGCTCGGCGGCATGTTCAAGCGACCCCCCGACATGCCGGTTTCGGCCTGGGTCTACTACGCCATGGTCCCCGACATCGATGCCGCGGTAGACCAGGTGACGGCAAACGGAGGCCAGGTCTTGAACGGCCCCATGGAAGTCCCGGGCGGAGACCAGGTGGCCCAGTGCATGGATCCCCAGGGCTGCATGTTCGCCCTTCATTCCCCGACCGCGGCTTCATGAGACCCCTGGCGAGGGTCGTCGTCTTCGTGCTCGCGGGGAGCCTCCTCTCCGGAGACCCCGGTCAGGCCGAGGCCCAGGAATTGGGCTCGGTACAGTTCGAGGCCACCGGCACCGACGGGGCCCGGGCTCATTTCCTGAAGGGTGTTCTGCTCCTGCACAACTTCGAGTACGAGGATGCGGCCCTCGCCTTCGGGGCGGCCCGTGCTGCCGACCCGGACATGGTCATGGCGTATTGGGGCGAGGCCATGACCTACAATCATCCCATCTGGATGCAGCAGGACAAGTCGGCCGCCATGGACGTCCTGACGGCCCTCGCGCCGACCCCGGAGGCACGACGAGCGAAAGCATCCACTTCCTGGGAACGGGACTGGCTCGACGCCATCGAAGTCCTGTACGGCGACGGGCCCAAGGAAGCGAGGGACTTCGCCTACCGGGACATCATGCGCCGCATGTGGGAGAAATATCCCGCCAACGACGAGGTCGCGGCTTTCTACGGCCTTGCGATCCTGGGCACCGCCCATGATGGACGGGACTTCACCACCTACATGCGCGCAGCGGCCGTCGTGCAACCGGTCTTCCTCAGGTCGGGCCGCCACCCCGGCGCCGCCCACTACGTAATCCACGCCTTCGACGACCCGGTCCACGCTCCCCTGGGGCTACCGGCGGCCAGAGCCTACTCGAAGGTGGCGCCGGACGCGGGCCACGCCCAGCACATGACCTCACACATCTTCGTGGCCATGGGCCTCTGGGAGGACGTGGTGGCCGCGAACATCCGGGCCCGGGACGTGCAGAACCGGGGACTGGCCGCCAAGGGACGCCGGCCCAACGTGTGCGGCCACTACACGTCGTGGCTCCACTACGGCTACCTGCAACAAGGCCGGCTGGCCGAG
>JAHEKK010000461.1:0-3269 GCA_024638395.1 Gemmatimonadota bacterium
AAGAGCCTGGGCATCCACCGTCACGTCGGCGAGGCGCGGTATCCGGTAGGGCACGAGGGCCTGCATGACGTCGATGAACCCGGCGGAGAGCACGGACCCCAGGACGAGGGCGGATCCGCAGATCAGGCTTGCTTCGAGGATTCTCTGGCTCAGGAGTCGCAGTGGCGTGGCCCCGAGCGTTCTAGCGACGGTCCGCTCCGATTGCCGATCCTCTTCCCGGATCAGAAACAGAGAGCCCACGTTCACGGCCGCAATCGCAAAGACCAGAAAGACGCTGAGCAGCAGGACGAGCAGAGCCGGCCTCACGTCTCCAACCACCTCCTCCGTCAGCGGGGTGAAGACGATCTGCTCGTTGCGGTTCTCGGAGTATTCGGCCTGGAGCCGCGTCGACAGCGTCTCCAGGGCCGCCGTTGCCGACTGAGGGGTCATGCCCGGTGCCAGACGAGCGAGCCCACCGAGGAGGTGGGGTCTCCACAGGGACCAGTAGTCCCCGCCGTAGCGGAGAGGGCGGAAGAAGTCCTGGTCGGACTCGGTGAATGGGAGCTCTCCTCCGACGGTTGCGGACGTGGGATAGAGAGATGCCGGAGCTACGCCCACGACCCGCCAGGAACTGTCCCCCAGGTTGATGGAGCTTCCGATGACGTCTGGGTCGGAGCCGAAGTACTGCTCCCACACGTGGTAGCTGAGAATCACCACGGGCTCCGTGTTTGGATCTGCATCCGCTTCGACGAATGCGCGGCCAAGAACGGGCTCCAGGCCCAACGTCGCCAGGTAGCCCGGGGTGACGGCGCCTCCACGCAGCACGGTGGGAGGGCCGCCGTCCCTGGTGTGGAAGGCCACTTCCGACCGGCCGAATGCCGCCACGTGGCTGAATACGTCGTTGAGGGCGGTCACGTCTCGGACGTTGCCCGGCGTCATACGATGACGCTGTCCGTCTGCATCGATCATCGTGAGAGCCACCAATCGGTCCGGTGCGCCCATGGGCAGGGGGTCCAGCAGCACACCTTTGACCACGCTGTGGACCGCGATGATGGCCCCTAGACCCAGGGCCAGGATCGCCATCGAGGTGAGGGGGAACCCCGGGCGTCGGAACAGTCGGCGTGCCACGAGTCTCATGTCTTCTCCCATCTGCCTCATCCTCACCCCTCCCGAAGTCATGTTGCCGTGTATCCTGTCGCGGAGCTCCAGAAGCGGGTATCGCGCGATCATTGCGGCCCGCACCGCCAGGCCCCTCAGGCCGGGCCGGTCTCCCGCCAGCTCGTCTACGTCGGTGAGGATCTCTTCGATCTCCCCGTCGTCGAACGCGGTCCGGAGCCAAGCCCGGGCTGCCCCTCTCCTCCATGCCCCGTCACTCATCACCGACTCTCCTCAGGGCTCCAGTGCCTCGATCCCGTTACAAAGCCGCCGGAGGTCGTCTCGGACCGCGCGTAGCGTCTCGACCCCTTTCTTCTCCACGCGGAACAGGCGCCGGCGCCGACCTCCCTTGCCCTCGGCCGGCGGCGCCATCCGGGAGGTGAGAAGGCCCTTCCGCTCGAGGCGCCTGAGAGTCACATAGACGGCGGCGGGCGCAGCCGTCCTCCCTACCAGACCCTCCAACTCCCCGACGATGGGGACGCTGTAGGTCTCTCCTCCCAGACGGAGCATGGCCAACAGGACCTGGTGTTCGAAGCCGCCGAGGGTCTCGGGCACAGCGTCCTCCGTTCAATGCATACACTGTCATTATATACAACGTATGTATAGCTTGGCTTCTAGAGGGGCGCAACCTCCTTCCCGAAGGGCTTCGAGTCGCCGTGCATCACAGGTCCCTGCCTCGTTTCGGAGCCCCCGACTTCCTACGTTGGAGTCGACGCCTATACCCGACTTTCTACGCTGGAGTCGACACCCACCCCCTACGGAGTGTGTTCATGCCGAAGCCTTCCCCTCGCGGTCCCGGTGCGGTGGTGCTGTCTCTCCTGTTGGGGCTGGCCTGCGGCCAGTCTCCAGCGCCCGATGCGTCCGATGGCGACCCGTCGCCTGCAGGGGTGCCGTTGGAGGACAGCCTTTCCGGGTGGTACGCCCTGGGAATCGGAGCCCATCACCTCTGCGCCGGGCTATGGGTGGTCGGTCGCGATCTGGTCCGGTCCCCCGATGAGGTGGTGGCTCAGGACATCTCGCGCTTCGACGTGTTCCGGTGGGGCGACGACTTCTCGTGGACCGTCGATGAAGGGGGCCGCTCAGCGACCGTGACGAGCCCGGCACTGGGCTCGAGAACGGCGGAGTACAACGGGGATCAGGGGTGCACCCTTCTGCCGGCCGGGTCCGATGACGTGTACTTCACGCCGCGGCCGGTGCCGCGGGGAGAGTCCTTGGACCCGGCCCGTGCCTGGCCCATGGGAGACGCGGAGGCGGTGGCCTCGTTTCCGGAGGTGGACCAGGGTGCGGTCGAGGCGGCTCTGGACTTCGCCTTCGACGAATCGGGGCCCCACGGCCAGCAGAATACCCGTGGATTTGTGGTCGTCTACAAGGGCAAGATCATCGCAGAGAGGTATCTGGACCGATGGGGACCCAACACTCCTCAGATCAGCTGGTCGATGGGGAAGTCCATTGCCTCGGCGCTGACGGGGGTGCTGGTCCAGGAGGGGGCCTTTTCATTGGAGACCCCGGCGCCCGTACCGGAGTGGCATGAGGCCCCCGGAGATCCACGGGCCTCCATTCGGATGATGGACCTGCTGCGCATGTCCAGCGGCCTCGACTTCGACAACTTCGGGCTCGGTCCACGCTCTTCGTACACGGCCGCGAATGAACACATGCGCATCTATTTCGATGCCCTCAATGTCTACCGCCACGCCCTCAATCAGCCGCTTCGTTTCCCGCCCGAGTCGGTCTGGCGCTACCGCAACTCGGATCCCCTCACTCTGATGGCCGTGGCCAAAGAGGTGGTCGAGAGCCGGGGGGAGGACTTCCTCGCATTCCCGCAGCGCCGGCTTTTCGATCGCATTGGCATGCGGAATGTCGTCCTGGAGACGGATGCCTGGGGGAACTTCATCGTCACCGGGTACGACTATGCCTCGACCAGGGACTGGGCCCGGTTCGGTCTCCTGCATCTGTGGGACGGTGTGTGGAACGGTGAGCGGATCCTCCCGGAGGGATGGACCGAATTCGTCTCCACGCCGGCCCCCGGGGACCCGACCGACGGCTACGGGGGCCTCTTCTGGCTCAACCGGGGCGGCGAGATGGATCGGTTGCCGGCCGACGCCTACTGGGCTGCCGGATTCATGGGCCAGAACACG
>JAHEKK010000461.1:3279-3711 GCA_024638395.1 Gemmatimonadota bacterium
CGTCCGTCAGGGCCCGAGCCCCGGAGGGGCGGGGGCGTACCTCAATGACGTGGCGGGCCGGATCCTGGCCGCCGTCGACTCCCAACCCTCGGGCTAGCCGAGCGACAGCTCTACGCTGGGCCCGGCGGCCGTCTCCACGCCGCCGGGTCCTCAAGCACGCCCTGTTCCATCCCGAGAATCATCAGATAGCAACACCCAGGGTGGAACCGGAAACACCGCCGTGCTTTGTGAGGAAGCAATGAGTGAGTTGATGGGCGTTTGGGCACGAGCCCGGTTTGGGCGGCGTGCGTTGGCCGGGGCGATGCTCGGCCTGTTCGTCTCGGTGGGACTCGTCAGCGCTCAGGAAGGGGCTCCGGGGTACCGGGTCCAGGTGGGCGCGCAGGATTCCCGAGCCGGCGCCGATGCACTACAGGACCGAGTGAGCGGGGAGCT
>JAHEKK010000462.1 GCA_024638395.1 Gemmatimonadota bacterium
CCCCAGCAGAATGCGGCCCCGGCCGGATCGAGGGCACAGGTATGTTGCCATCCGGCGCTGATTTGCCTGAAGACCCGTTCCCCCTGCACTCGGGTGGGTGCGCGGCGAAGGGTCCGGCTTCCGTCGCCGAGCTGTCCGTTGCCGTTGTCTCCCCAGCAGAGCGCCGCCCCGGCGGACGTGACGCCACAGGTGTGGCCCCCACCGGCCGTCAGCGCCGAGAACCGGGCGGATCCCTCGACAGGCCTCGGACCACTCTGGGACGCGCCTGCGGAGCCGAGCTGTCCAAGTCCGTTCGACCCCCAGCACAATGCGCGTCCTTCCAGGTCCAGAGCACAGGTGTGGGACAGGCCGGCCGCCGCAGTGGCGAACGGCCCCTGGGGAACCGGAGCTGCCGCCGCAGTCCGGCTTGCGGCGCTGCCGTCTCCGAGTTGACCGGCGCCGTTTCCGCCCCAACAGCGGACCGTTCCATCGGCGCCGATCTGGCACGTATGGCTGCCCCCGGCGGCGACCCCGGCCCGGATGGGGATCCTCGGGACGCCGGCCGTGGCGGTGAATCGGGTCGTAGCGAAGGGGTTCGCCTCCACCGTGGCCGTCACCACCTGTTCGCCCGGCTGCGGACCCAGGACCCAGAGGGCACGGGCCACACCGCTGTCGTCGGTCCGGGATGCCGCAGGCTCCACCCGGCCCACTCCGACTGTGACTTCGAACCGAACGACCTGACCGGGCACGGGTTCCCCACTCTCGTCGAGCACGCGGGCCTCCAGAGGCTGGGGAAGGACCACATCCACCGTTCCCTCCTGACCCGACCCCCTGATGGGCATCACCCCGGCGGGCGCCTGGGGCTCGGCCGCTGCCTCTGTGTCTGCCTCTTCCGGAAGCTCCTGCGGATCCGTATCGAGAGGTTCTTCGCCATCCGTCGCCTCGTCGTCTTCGGAGAGCAAGCCCTCGGCCGCGAGGATGTCCTGCAGGCTCCGAGCTTCGGGAGGCGGGATCTCGACGTTACCGGCTGGCGGGAGGGGGTCGTCCTCGGCGACGCGAACGTCGTTTGATGGAATCCGCGAGCCTCCTCCAGGCGGCGCGGCCTCCGCGTTGGACTCGTTTCCTGCGACTGGCGCGATGTAACCGAAGAGGGAGTATGCGTACCCACCGGGTCCGGAAACCACAGCCTCGATGCCCAGCCCGACGGCCAGGAGGAGGACGATGGCCAGGGCGGCCACGCCGACGCCCGACCTCCGCTCCACGGGCGGCGGCGGCATGTACACCTGCGGTGGTGGCTCCCATTCCTGTGGTTCCTCGAGCCCCTCTACCGCCACCTCCCGGGCCAGGCGAATCGTCCGCTGCTCCTCGGGCTCGCCCTGGAGCCGGGCAGCTGCCTCCGCGATCCGCTCCTCCTCCTCTGGGTCCACCGGCGCGAGGTCGGCACCGCGCTCTGGCCGGAGCGCCGAGCGTCCGTCGAGCGCCTTGAGGAACGCATCTGCGTTGGGCCAGCGGTCCTCCTTCTTCTTGCGGATGGCGCCTTCGATGGACACGCGGAGGCCGACCGGAACGTCCGGGCAGCTGTCGATGAGGGGCGGGAGCTGCTCGTTCTTCTGCTTGTAGATGACGTTGTAGAGACTCTCGCCGGCCCACGGCTGGCGGCCAGTCAGCATCTCGTACCCCATCAACCCCAACCCATAAAGGTCGCTTCGGCCGTCCAACTCGTCGCCATCCACCTGCTCTGGCGACATGTATGCGGGGGTCCCGATGGCGGTGCCGGGTAGCGTGAGGCCCGAGTCGCTGTCCCAGGCCCGGGCAATGCCGAAGTCGGCCAGCCTGGCCAGATCGACCGACTCGTCCAGGTATACGTTCTCCGGCTTGATGTCCCGGTGGACGATCCGGTGCCGGTGGGAGTATCGGAGCGCCTCAGCCACGTTCCGGAGGATCCTCTCGGCCTCGGGGTAGGGAAGAGCGCCCTCCTCCTGGATCCGCTCCTTCAACGTGCGCCCGGGGACGTACTGCAGGATCAGCGCGAGGCCGCCGTCGGAGAGGGGTCGGGTCCCCAGCAGCATGACGATGTTCGGGTGCTGGAGCTTCCCCACCGTCCGCGCCTCGCGGATCAGACGCGCGACGGCGTCCTCGTCCCGTACGTGACTCGGGGTGATGAGCTTGATGGCGACGTCTCTGGAGACGGCGCGTTCCCTGGCGAGGTAGACCACAGCCGTCCCGCCCCGCCCCAGCTCGCGGATGATGTCGTAGTCCGCTTCGAGCTCGGGAATCCTGGGGATCTCTCCGGATCGGGACTCGGTCATGGTGAGAAGTCCATCACGGCCACGGCCACATTGTCGTCGCTTCCCTTACGGAGGGCCTCCTCGGCCAGTGCCCTCGCAACATCCCGCACGTCGCGCGTGCCCCGTACGATTCTTTCGATGTCTTGCTCGGAGAGCACACCGTGGACGCCGTCGCTGGAAAGGACCGCCCTATGGGGGACCGAGGAGTCGAACGGTCCGAAGACATCCACGTCGACGTCGGGCTCCGATCCCAGGCTTCGGGTCACGGCGTGCGCCCAGGGCGAGCGGGTGGCCTCCTCCAGGGACATGCCGCCCTCTTCCACCGCCTCCGCCACGAAGGAATGATCCCGGGTGAGCTGGCGGATCCCCGCCTGGTCGACACGGTACGCGCGGCTGTCCCCAACGTTGGCCACCATGTATTGATCCCCTTCCCGCAGGAGGGCCACCAGGGTCGTGCCCATCCCGTCGAGGCTCACGTCTTCCTCGGCGGCGCGGCGAACGGCCCGGTTCGCTTCCTTCACGGCATGGGTGAGGTCCTCTCCTTCCGTGAGCGTGTTCACGAGGGCCTCCAGGGCCATGTAGCTCGCCGTCCCCCCGGCCATATGGGAACCCATCCCATCGCAGACCACGGCCACCTCTCGTCCGTCAGGAAGGGTGCGCGCCGCCACGGCATCCTGGTTGGTGGTGCGTCGTCCGCGGTCCGTATACCAGGAGCTCCGGAGTGCAAGACGGTTCGAGGGCTCCGATTGATTGAACACGAAGCTGATGTCGCCCATCTCGATGCGATCTCCGTCCTGGAGGGGGGCTTCGGCAGGCCTACCCTCGAGAGGACGTCCATTCACCACCGTGGGGTTCGTAGCCGACTCATTCCTGAGGGTCCACATCCTGTTTCGAAACGTCAAGCTGGCGTGGACCCGGCTTACCATCGGGGAATGAAGCTGGATGTGCCGATGCGGCTGACCCGGGTCCCGTCCGAAGGTGACGGTCACCTCCTCGCCCGGGAAGCGAATGAACCGTATGACCTTACCGGCGTTGTCTCCACCCTCGATCGTCATGCTGCCAGGGAGGAGCTGGAGCGTTCCATCGGGTGGAGCCTCATAAGCCGGGTCCTGCGCTCCATTACCGTTCGAGGCGCCGATGGCGGCGGCGCGTACCTCCGGTGAGATCGTCGTGCGTTGGGTCGGAGTCTCGTCCCGTGTCCGCCCCCGGGACGGTGGGGCGGACGAGGGGAGTCTGCTCGATCGCTCCGGTGTCCGCCGGGGGGGCGGGCGCGTAACGGATGACCGAAGCTCTGTGCCGGATCTCCGAAGCCCCACCTCCGACGGGAGAGCCGGGGCGCCTTCATCGGAAAAGAGAAAGAGTGGATCCTTGGCCCTCCGGGAACGGCGTCGCAGGAAACGATATCCGCCGAACAGGAGGGCACCGCCGAGTGCCACCAGGACC
>JAHEKK010000463.1 GCA_024638395.1 Gemmatimonadota bacterium
CAAGGGTCCGGTGGCTTTGGCCCGCAGCTGGGGGCGTCTGCTGCTGTGGCTATTCCTCGTCGTCCTTGTCCTCGGAGCCCTGCGGTGGTGGTGGGCGCGGCGAGCCACCGACGACAAGCCGGCTCCCGTCGTCCCCCGGGCGCCGCCCAGGCCCTTCCACGAGTTGGCCTACGAGGCGCTGGCCGCCCTGGAGGCCTCGACGCTTCTTGAAAAGGGGCACGTGAAGGATTTCCACATCCGGCTTTCTGAGATCATCCGAAGCTACATCGAGGGCCAACTCCGGGTGCCGGCCATGGAGCTCACCACGGCGGAGGTGGTGGGCGGGCTCCGTGAAGCTGCTCTGGGCAAGCAGCTCTGCGAGCGGTTCCGCATCTTCCTGGAGCAGTGTGACCTGGTGAAGTTCGCCAAGCTCAGGCCCGGTTCGGAGGCTTCCCTTGCCCTGCTGGCCGACGCCCGGGAGCTGGTGTCCCTCACCTCGGGGTTGGCTGGGCGTCGCCCGACCGGAGACGTCGTCGACCCCGCCGGTCAGGCCGAGGTCGTCGAGGCGGCGCCATGATCTTCCGCTTTGCCGATCCCGTCTATCTGGCCCTTCTTGCCCTTCTGCCGCTTCTGGCGATTTGGCACGTCAGGAAGGGACGCAGGGCCCGAGGGACCCTGGTTCACCCCGACGTGGGCGCGATGAAGACGGCCGTGCCGCAGAGGAGATTCAAAGGCTACCGCATCCTGCCGGTGCTCAGGTGGCTTGCCCTGGCCGCGTTCATCGTCGCCCTCGCCAGACCCCAGACAGGGGTTTCCGGCGAAAACGTCACGGCTGAGGGGATTGATATCGTTCTGGCGCTCGACGTATCGAGCTCGATGCTGGCGGAGGATATGCGCCCGAACAGGCTGGAGGCGGCAAAGGATGTCGCGACGTCCTTCGTGGCGGGGCGGACGAGCGACCGGATCGGTCTGGTGGTCTTCGCCGGCAAGGCCTTTACCCAGGTGCCTCTCACCCTGGACTACTCGGTCCTCACGACGTTGCTCGCGGAACTCCGAGTAGGAATGATCGAGGACGGAACCGCGGTGGGCATGGGTCTGGCGACGGCGGTGAAGCGGCTGCAGTCGAGCGATGCCACGTCGAAGGTGGTGATCCTCCTTACCGACGGGCGGAGCAACCGTGGGGAAATCGATCCCCTCACGGCAGCCCAGATGGCCAGAGCCCTGGACGTTCGCGTCTACACCGTAGGAGCCGGATCCCGTGGAGAGGCCCGCGTAAGGGTTCCGAACGCTGCGGGCGGAACCCGCTATGTCACGACCCGGGTCGACGTGGACGAGCCGACGCTCAGGGAGGCTGCCGAAGTGACGGGAGGGCGCTACTACAGGGCCACGGATCGCCAGAGCCTCGAAAGGATCTACAGCGAGATCGACCAGCTCGAGACGACCGAGATCCAGGTGGAGAACTTCACCCAATACGGGGAGGAGTTCGTCTGGCCCCTCGCCCTCGGCTTGTTGCTGCTGTTCATGGAGCTCGGCTTGCGCCATACCCTGTTTCGGGTTTTGCCCTGATGTTCCGCTTCGGACTCCCCGACGCCCTCTGGGGCCTGCTCCTGGTCCCTGTCTATGGGATCCTGGTCTGGCTTGGGGGACGCCGCAGGGAGTCGCTGCTGGCCGCGTTCGGTGATTCCCACCTCGTTCGGAGCCTGCGTGATACGGTCAAGGTCGGTGCCCGGAGGTGGAAGGAGGTACTGGCCCTCGTATCCCTTGGGCTCCTGGCCGCGGCCTTGGCCCGGCCCCAGTTCGGTACCCGCGTCGAAACCGTGACGCGGGAAGGGCAGGACGTCATGGTGGTGCTCGATGTGTCACGGTCGATGCTCGCGGAAGACCTCCAGCCCAACCGGCTCAACCGGGCAAAGATCGAGGTGGGACGCCTCATCCAACGGCTACGGGGCGACCGGGTGGGACTGGTCGCGTTCGCGGGAGATGCCTTCGTCCAGAGTCCCCTGACCACGGACTATGGTGCAGCGATGATGTTCTTGAATGCGATGGAGCCGGACCTCATCGAGGTGCAGGGCACGGATCTGGCCCACGGCCTTGCCGTGGCCCTTGAGGGTCTCGAGGAAACTCCGCCGGGGAACCGGATCATTGTCGCGGTCACCGACGGGGAGGACCATGAAGGAGGACTTGCCCCAGCCATGGAACAGGCCGCGGAGGCGGGGGTCGTGATCCACACGGTCGGTGTCGGGTCCCCTGAAGGAGTGCCCTTACCCGACTTCGCACGAGATGGTAGTCGCCGAGGGTTTCGTCGCGATGACGACGGGAGCGTCATCACGACACGGCTCGACGAAACCGCGCTTCAGGATATCGCCCTTCGCACGGGAGGCCGTTACTACCGGTTGGGGACCCCGGGTGACGGGCTGGCCGAGCTGGTGGACATGATCGAAGGAGGGGGCCGAGAGCTGGAGGCCCGTCAGGTCACCCAATTCGAGGAGCAATACCAGATCTTCCTGGGGTTGGCGCTGTTTCTTTTGATCGTCGAAGCGTTGATCCCGACGCGAAGGAGCAAAGCTCGAATGGTGGGAACGGAGGAGATGGCATGATGCCGAGGCACATCGCGGTCCTCCTTTTCGGCGTGAGCCTCACAGCGGCTTTCGTTCCCGGTCTCGGGGCCCAGGAGGGCCGGAAGCAGGTGGAAGAAGGGAACCGGCTCTACGGCGAGGGACGATTCGGCGAAGCCCATGAGCGGTATGTGGAAGCCCTGCGGCGAAATCCGGACAGCTACTTGATCCGGTTCAACGAGGGGAATGCCCTCTACCAGAGTCAGGAGTACCAGAGGGCTCTGGAGGCGTATGGCGCCGTGACCGAGGCCGGCATTCAGGATCTGGATGCCAGTGCCTGGTACAACCTGGGCAACACCCTCGTGCAGCAGGAGCAGCTGCCGCAGGCCCTTGAGGCCTACAAACAAGCCCTGAGGCGGAATCCGGCGGACTGGGACGCGAAGCACAATCTCGAAGTCGTTCTGGAGCGCATGCAGCAGGATCAGCAAGATCAGCCACAGGACCAGGACCAACAGGATCAGGACCAAAACCAGGAGGACAATCCGGACCAGGGGAACCCCGACCCGAACCAGGAAGGCTCCCCACAGGATGGTGAAGACTCTCCCGAAGACGACGAGCAGGGCGGGAACCAGCCGCAGGACCCGGGGGACCAGGACGGCCAGGGCGAGCCCGATGAGGGAGAGGCGGAGGGGTCCCAAGGGGGCGAGCAGCCCCTTCCTCCCGGCCAGATGAGCCGCGAGGAGGCTGAGCGCTTGCTCCAGGCCCTGGAGGAGGATCCGGGTGACGTCGACCGCCAAGCCGGGGAGCCCCGGGGACGTCGGCCCCGAAAGGACTGGGAATGAGCGGCGTTCCGGTGGCCATTCGGCGGCACGGCGCCCACCGCTTCCGTCGGACGTGGCGCTCCCGTTCCGTCTGGGTTGCCCCTCTATGCGCCGCGTTGTCCGTGTTGTTGGCGACCTCGGCGCAGCCCCTTTCCTCACAACAGGTCCGGGCCTACCTGAGCGCCTCCGAGGTTGGCGTCGGGCAGCCGTTCGTGCTCAATGTCGAGGTCGTCGGGGTTCGGCAGCTGGAGCAGGAACCGGCCGTTCCGGACCTGGGAGCGTTCGCCAGCTACGTCGGTTCCGGAACGTCCACGTCGATGCAGATGGCCGGGGGCCGCACGACCGTGTCA
>JAHEKK010000464.1 GCA_024638395.1 Gemmatimonadota bacterium
GAATCCGGTGTCGCGGCCTGCTCCGATCCCAGCGCAATCCCGCACTTCATGCAGTAGCGGTACGTCATTGGGTTCTCAGCGCCGCAAGACTCATTCGAGCAGACGATCCTCTTGAACACACGGGTGGGATCCGAGCCCGAAACCCTCATCTCACCCCCCCTTTCCGATGCAAGCAGGACACGCCTTCCGGTGCGGGGGTTCGTCCCCTCCGAAACCGCACGATCGTACGGACCGCCCACGTTCGAAGTCAAGAAGGTTCTGTGCACACCCGTTGTCCTGCCTGTCCGCCCGTTGGAGGGCGCCACCAAGCCCGGGGGAGACCCCGACTCCCCTGCCCCCGGAAGTCGTGGCGACGAGCACCTCGAAGGGGAGATTCCGCGGGCCGCCCCCGACGAACGGTATGAGTCGAGGCCGTGGACGGAGGGGGTGACGACGATCGACGCGGGCCCGGGCAGTGGCTCCGTGGGTAGCGGTCAGTCCGCAGAGCAGCTGGCGAACCTCGTTCGAGCCCTTGAAGGAGCCCGCGGAACCTGAAAGCCGGTCCGTGTCGATCCCCTCGTCTTGCGGCCCCCACGATGTGAAACCATGCTAGCAACGTTGCAGAGCCGCGGGTACGGTTGACGGACCCCATACCGAAGCACGATCTGGACTGACATGTCGAACCAGCTTCACGTGGCCGTGCCCGGTCGCCCGGGCGTCCTCCGATTCGACGACACAGTGCGGATCGGTCGAGCGGATACGAACGGGATCGTCGTCGACGACGAGTTCGTGAGCAGCGAGCACATCGAGCTCCGTCGGACCGGCGACGCCTGGGAGATCCTCGATGTCGGGAGCACGAACGGCACATTCATCCGCGGTGAGCGGATCAGCCATGAGCCCCTGGGGCACCTGACGCGGGTCCGCCTTGGACACCCCCAGGGCATCGAGCTGCTGATCAAGATTCCCAGTCTAGCCGCTGGGCCGGCCACGATGTTCATCGACGGCGAGGCCATCGTGGATCGGTACCTCAGTGAGGACGCGCCGACCGAGATGTCCGAGCGAACCAGGGTGCTCCGGGCCACGCTGAAGAAGCGCCGTCAGGAAGAGACCCACACCTGGCTGAGGCGCACGCGCCGCCTCAAGGTCGTGGCGGGGATTCTGCTACTGATCTCCTTGGCGGTGGGGGGCTACGCCGTCCTTGAGGGACGGCGGTCTCGAGCCCTACGATCCGCAGCGGCCGCTCTTTTCCACACCCTCAAGGCCCTCGAGTTGGACTTGGCCCGGCTCGAAGCCGCAGCGGGTCCGGACCCCTCCGTCCAAGAACGGCGGGAGCGGCTGGAGGCCCAGTACGACGACCTGCTCGCCACCCTCGGAATCTACAATGAGGATACGCCCGCCGAGGTGCAGCTCATCTACCGGACGGTGCATCGACTCGGGGAGTCCGAGGTAACCGTGCCTCAGGAGTTCGTTGCGGAGGTTCTCAGGTACATCGAGCAGTGGAACGAGAGGGATCTCCAAGCCAGCCTGGCACGGGCGACGCAGGATGACCTGGGATCTGTCGTTGCCGCTACTCTGTTGGAGCACAACCTGCCGAGGGAGTTCTTCTACCTCGCACTCCAGGAGAGCAAGCTCGATCCAACGGCGGTCGGCCCGTCGACGCGGTTCGGAGTCGCCAAAGGGATGTGGCAGTTCATCCCCCGGACCGCAGAGGCGTACGGTCTGCAGCTCGGTCCACTACAAGGGGAGCGTGCGTACGACCCGCTTGACGAGAGGCACGACGTCAAGAAGGCGACGGCCGCCGCCGCCCGGTACCTCCACGATATCTACACTACGGATGCGCAGGCGTCGGGGCTTCTGGTCATGGCGGCGTATAATTGGGGTGAGCCGAACATGTTACGCCTCATCCGGTCCATGCCGGAGTCACCGAGCGAGCGGAACTTCTGGGCCCTGCTCGAGCAGCACCGCGATCGCATCCCGGAGGAGACATACAGCTACGTATTCCGAATCGTCTCCGCCGCCGTGATTGGAGCAAATCCACAGCTCTTCGGCTTCGATTTCGAGTCGCCACCGGGTGTGGTCACGGACCAGCTTGAAGCGGACGGCCCGGACTGACGTCCAGCAGCATCAGCCTTGGATTGCGGCCGGATGCTGCTTTCCAGACCGGGTTGGGCAAACTGGGAAAGGCCAGTGAGGACCTGGATTCTCGCCTTCCCAACGCCACCCGACCTCCACGGATCGATGGGCGGAGGGAGACCCCCTGGCTCTCACCGGACGGACGGACCTTGATCTTCACGCGGTGGGACGCCGAGGTGGGGTGGGTCGAAACCGTGGACCTCTACATGTCGGTTCTCCGCGAAGGCGAACGGTCTGAGCCCGCACCTCTCGCCGAGCTCAACACCGACGGAGCCGACTTCGGGGTCGCGGCGGGCCCGAATGGGCGATGGCTCACTACAAGAATGGTGACCAACACAAGCGCATCCGCCTCGAGCCAAGTCCTGGCGCGCTACCGAAGGTGATGATCGACCTCGCCTCCCTCAGCACATCCGCTGGAGAGGTGAAGCCGGGCTCCCACCCCGCTACCGCACCCGCTCGAAGCGCACGTCCCGGGTCCGGCCGTTGGCCACGTAGAAGCCGATGACCTGGAGGTTCCGGTCCCGCTCGAAGGCGAACATGAGGCCGCCGCCTGCAAATTCGTCTCGCTCCCCGGGTGTGAGGGTGGCGTCGTCCAGGCGCCGGTGGCGCATCACCAGCTCGTCGTCCTCGAGAGCGATCCTGTAGAAGGTCTCCAGCTCTGGGCTGAAATAGTGGCCCTCGAAAGCCCGCAGCTCGTCAGCTGTCGGCTCCCAGTCCTCGGCCTCCTCGTCCACGAGCCTCGTGGCGCGTTGGGTCTGCCCGCCCTGGTGGAGGTTGAGGCCCTCCACCTCCCCTTCGTCGTTCCGCAAGAAGGTGACGGACGCCTCCACCGCCGTGAGTTGGAAGGTCGAGTCGGACGTGGGCAGGATCTCGAAGCGGGGCTGGCCCGTGGCTTGGGTGTAGAAGCTGTCCCCGTCCCGGGTGAAGGAGACCACGAAGGAGGTGTTGGCGTCGAGGGCATAGCGGCCCACGTAGGCATCGAAGGCGTCGGGGTCGTAGCTCTCCGGGTCGAAGCCCTCCTCTCCCGCCGCCACCATATCCCCTTCCTCCGGCTCCATGGCGTCTCCGAAGAAGGCCTCGGCCAGCTCGAAGGCGATGCCGGAGTTGAAGTCGGCGCTGTTCCCCTGGGCGGTGATGCCCGCGTTGATCTCCGGGTAATACACCAGCATGGAGCGGTGGGCCACGTCGGCTCCGCCGTGGTGGACCCGCTTGAGCCCCCTCTGCTCATCGATGAATAGCCCAAGGCCGTACCCCGTCTCCTCCCCATCGCGGAGCACGAAGGACGTCATCATTTCGTCGAGGGTCTCCCGGCTCCCGACCCTGGGGCTGATGTAGTTCTGGACCCACTTCTGCAGATCCTCTACGGTGGAGTAGATCCCTCCCGCGCCCACGGCCCCTCCCAGGTCCCCCAGCTCCCACCATCCGTCGGGGCCCGGGGTATAGCCTTCGGACATATTGGGCACCAGGTGATGCACGGAGGGCCGCACCATGGTGCGGGTCATCCCCAGGGGGTCGAAGTCCCTCTCTCGCATGAAGTCGTGAAAGTCCTGGCCGCTGGTCCGCAGGAACCTGACCGCTGCCTTGCAATCATGG
>JAHEKK010000465.1 GCA_024638395.1 Gemmatimonadota bacterium
CCCAAACGGTGACCCAGGCGGCCCCCACCAGCGCGACGCCGGGTGTGGTGAAAGCCAGCAGGATCGCGCACGACACCGCGAAGAACGCCGCCGATCCCTCCAGCGTCCCGGCCCCGATCCTCCGCTTCCCCCACAGACGCCCCACCACGCCGGCCGCCGGGTCGGCGAGGGCCAGCACCAGGACGGCCGGGACCCACACCCCCGCAGGAAACCAAAGCTGCACGAGCAGAAGCCCCACCAGGTACCACGTTGAAGAGGCCACACCCCGCGCCTCCCGGGGTGAAGCCAGCCCGACGAGCATGCGGAAGAACCACTCGTTGACCCGGCTGTGACTGAGTCTGACGGCGTCGAGCACGGCGGCCGCGAGTAGGGCGGAGCCGAGCAGCCAGCTCATCGACGCCGACCCGGGGCCCAACTGGGCTCCCAGCACCGCCATCGCCACTCCGCTTGATATGTGGAAGACCCGCCGCCAGGGTTGGAGTCCCTCTGTGCGGCGGACGAGCTTCGACAGACCGTCGAGCTCCGCTTCGGAAGGGCCGTTTGTGCCCTGGGCCCCTGCGTTTGCGTTACGTCCCATGGGAACAACTCTCACCCACGGAGGCCGGATGTCCACCAGGGCCAGGGTCCGGTCGCTCGAGGACCAGCTCGAAGCCGTGGTGGACGCCGACCGGGGCGAAGTGGGCTGGTGGGGTCTGGCTTGGGGCGTCGCCGCCCTGGAGGGGAGAGGGATCCTCGGGTTATCGAGGCTCACCGTACCCACTACCACCGGGCCAACGGAGGCCCCCATTCCGACACGTTCATGGGTCGGCCTCGAGCCTTGACGACGGCGTTCCTTCTACGCGACCATCCAGGCCACAACTCGAATCGACCGGAGGGGCACTACGGAAGCCGGTGAAAAACCGGCGCGGCCCCGCCACTGTGAGAGGTCCGGGGAATACCCGGAACGCCTGCTCCACCAGCTACGGCTGGCGTCAACCACTGGGACGCGTCCCGGGAAGGCGAGCAGCGCGGCCTCGAGCCAGGAGACCTGCCCGTCCGGCGCCCGTTTCACGTCACCTCCGCGGGGAGGTGAGGGCCCGGCCCTCTTCTTCCGTGCGGGGAAGGAGAGTCGCCATGCGCGCGCTGGTCCCTTCCCTGACGGCCCGGGCGAAGCGCCATGCTTCGCTGCCGGTCAGCCGTTTTCCGATCCCGTTGTTCTTCTTGATCATGGCCCTATGGCCCTGCGGGGCGCTGAGCCAGGAGCCTCCTTTCGACCCCATCCTACTCGAAGGATTCGTCGTCACGGCGGACCGGATGGCCAGGGAGGAGCGGTCGATAGCCACTCACACCACGGTCCTGACCGGCGCCGACCTGCGCGAGGCGGGGATTCGCGACGTGTCGGACGCCCTTCGGACCCTCCCCGGCCTCAGCCTGGTCCAGAACGGGTCCTTCGGCGGAGCGACGTCCCTTTTTCTCAGGGGCGGTGAGTCCGACTACGTAAAGGTCCTGGTGGACGGCGTTCCGCTGAACGACCCCGGGGGCGCCTTCGACCTGGCCGGCCTGACCACAAACGACGTGGAACGGATCGAGGTCGTCCGAGGCCCCGGGTCCGCTCTCTACGGCTCTGACGCCATGTCGGGCGTGATCCAGATCTTCACCCGCCGTGGCCATGGGGCTCCACGAGGAGAGCTCACTGTTCGCAGCGGCTCCTTCGGCACGCTGGAGTGGACCGGCTCCGCCCTCGGGTCTACTGGACCCGTTTCATGGGCAATGACAGCAAGCCGTACGGACACGGACGGCGTGTTGGCCTTCAACAACCGCCACCTGTCGACCACCGTATCCGGCCAGGCGAGGCTCCGTCCCGGTGGGGACACGGAAGTCGCCCTGAGCTTCCGGGTCCAGGACCGTCGGTTCCACTTCCCCACAGACGGGTCGGGGAACGTGGTGGACCGGAACGCATTCACGTTCCAGGACGGCTACTCCGTGGGCGTCAGCGGGCATCGTGACTGGACCGCCACCCTCCGTTCCGAAGTGGCCCTGTCCATCAACGATCTGGACAGCGGCACCGACGACGCCCGGGATGGACCCGCCGACTCCCTGGGCTTCTTCGGATTCCAATCCCTGGAAAGGCTGGCTCGCCACGGGGTCGATCTCAGGACTGTCTGGACGCCCAGGCCCGGGAGCCGCCTGGCCCTCGGGGGCATTCTGGAGCGTCAACACGTGCGAAGTGCTTCCGAATCGCAGTCGGAGTTCGGCGTGATGCCGGGCCAATCGGAGCACCGCCGCTGGACCCGAGGGGTGTACGGTCAGCTGGCACAGGACTGGAGCGAGGTTTCCCTGACCGGCGGGGTGCGGGTCGAGGACAACGAGCGCTTCGGCACCGCGGCCACCTTGAGTGCCGGTGCCACCTGGCTTCCCACTCAGGCCCTTCGCCTGCGGGCCTCGGCCGGTACGGCAATCAAGGAGCCCACCTTCTTCGAGAACTTCGCCACGGGGTTCGCCATAGGGAATCCGGACCTGGAACCGGAACGGAGCAGGAGCCTCGAGGCGGGCGCGGACCTGGACCTGGGCTCCTTCCCGGCCCGTGTATCCCTCACCGCGTTCAGCCAGCGGTTCAGGGACCTGATCCAATTCGCCTTTCCTGCACCGGTGGACGGTGGACCCAATTACCACAACCTGGCGGAGGCGTCGAGCCGGGGAATCGAGACCACCCTGGCCGTGACGGGCGCCCGGATCGACGCCCACCTGTCCTACACCTTCCTGGACACGGAGGTCTTGGACGCCGGCGCGGACGAGGGCCTCGGTGCCACGTTCGTGAACGGGGAACGGCTCCTGAGGAGGCCCACCCATACCCTGGCGGCCGGCGTCCATGCCCGTCTTGCCCCGGGCGTTTCCGTCGGAGGACAGGTCCGACGCGCGGGAGACCGCGGGGACCGGGACTTCGCATCGTTTCCGGCCGAGCCCCTGGCCCTCCCTGCGTACACGGTCGTGGATCTTTCGGGCACGGCCCGGATCCTGGAGCCGGCAGGGGGACGGCCGGGCCTGAGCCTCACGCTGCGTCTGGAGAACGCCCTGGACGAGTCCTACCAGGAGGCGTTCGGGTTCACCGCGCCCGGCCGGGGGCTGTACCTGGGAGGATCCATGCACTTCGGCGCACGGTAGTCACGCCCCTCACCGCACCGTCTCTCGGACCGGCTGGTCGTCTGCGATGGGTACGCCGGCCGGTTCGGAGGCCGGGGTCCACGGTTCGCCACCCCACTCCTCGAGGGCGTACCCATAGATGGCGTAGTCCACCTGGTTGGCCTCCTCGAAGGCCTGGATAAACCCGTCTTCGAAGGCCGGCACGTCGCGGGCCGTTCGCGAGCGATTGAGGTGGGGCATCACCACCCTGGGCAGGCCGAGCTGAAGGGCCAGACTGTCGAAGGAGCCCTGGAGATCCTCGGTGGTGCCGATGAACTGGTACCGCTTCAGGACCGACTCCCAGTCGCCCAGGTCGCAGGGGATCCGGTTGGCCAGGTAGTTGGGTCGTTGTAGCAGCTCGTCCTGGAGCTGGTGGATCCCGAAGTCCTTCCCCTTCTTCTTCTCCCAGCTGTAGAGCGAGAGCTGGAGCTGCAGGGGATGGCGAACGAAAGTGAACAGGAAGAACCCCGGGTCGCGGAGGACCGTCGGGTAGCGCTCGTGTAGGTAGATGCCCGGTTCGTCGAAGTGGCCCACCAGGCAG
>JAHEKK010000466.1 GCA_024638395.1 Gemmatimonadota bacterium
GCCGTCCTCAACGGCGGGGACACCATCGCCTACGCCCACGGACTGACGGTCGGCGATTACCGGGGTCTACCCATGTTCGGCCACGGTGGCTCCTGGGCCGGCTACCGTACGCAGTTCGTCCGGTTTCCGGAACACGATCTGTCCATCGCAGTCTTCTGCAACGTCTCCGACTGTGATCCCGCTGGCCGGGCCCGCCGCGTGGCGGAGGTCTATCTGGAGACCGAGATGGGGCCCCCGACCCCTCCGGAGGAAGACGACCCCGAGGCCGATTCCCCGCCGATGTTCGAAGCCGAGCTACGGGAGCTGACCGGCACCTACCGCAGTCCGGAGCTGGACAGCACCTATGAGCTGTTTCTCGAGGCCGGCCGACTCGTGGCCGACCATTGGCGCAACCCGAGATCGGTGCTCACCCCCAGGGGGACCGACACGTTCTCGGGGGATCAATGGTGGTTCCCCGAGGTTCGATTCGTACGAGACGGGGCAGGGCGGGTCATTGCCTTCGACGTGACCGGGGCGCGAGTACGGGACCTACGCTTCGATCGGGTTCGCTAGTCGGGCGGGAATCCCGGTCCGCGTCTCAGCTCACGATTCGCCTCCGCCCTTCCACGGCCTCGACCCCGAGTTCGCGCAGGAGTTCATTGAACGCGTCCACACCGGGCCCCACGATCCACTCCACCTGGGACTCATGGGGCTCCCATTCATCGACGAGTTCCTGGAACTGGTCGATCATTCCCTGTGTCGGACGCCCCGGCGTGCCGTCCACCGCCCCGTGGAGGTAGATGAAGAACTGGTTCAGCCGCGTGGTGAAGACCGTCGGGTCCTGTCCCGTGGTCCAGGCCCGCTGGACGAGCATCGAGTCCACGGCCGCCACGCTGTCCACCAACAATCCTCCGGCCTCGGTCACGCGTTCTGCCTCGGGGTGTTCTGACGCCCGCTCCACCGCGGCCTCCACCTGAGCACGGATTCGCTGCAGGGTGCTGACGCTCTCGTGGAGGTCCACCAATTCAGATCTCACCCGGGCGAGAAGGTCTTCCCGGGCCTGATGGTCGGCCGTGGTGAAGTCCTGTCGGTGTTGTGGAATGTCTACGACCCCGAAGGACGCTTCCTGAGGCTCTCCGTCGCCTACAGTGAGCTGTACCGTGTACTCGCCTGGGGGCACCAGTCCGCCCCGGAGGGACCCGAAGGTGTAGAGCCCCTCGACCGCGGGGATGGTCTCTCGGCGCAGGTTCCACACGTGCCGGTTCATCCCGGGCTCGATGGTGAGTCGCCCAGGCGCCCCCGGGCCGTCCCCGGGCCGGGAGGAGAACGTGCGTAGGACAGCACCTCCGGCATCGCGGAACTCCAGGCGAACCTCCGGCCGGGAGGGGCCGTCCTGGTCGGTGTCGGCGGAGCCTGCACCGGCTGGCGCGCTACCGGGATTCCCATCCGTGCCCGCCTCCCCCGGGGCCTTGAAATGGACGACGGCGCCCGTGGGAGGATTCGAGCCGGTCGCAGCACCGCCTCCGCCGCCGAACCCGCCACCGCCGGCCAGTCGGTAGGCGTCCCGGGGTCCGAACAGCCATGTGTCTGCCTCTTCGACCGCTTCGTGTTCAGCGTGCAGCTCCCGCAGGGGGCTGAGGTCGTCGAGGATCCAGAACGCCCGGCCCTGTGTCGAGGCCACCAGGTCACCCTGATGGACCTTGAGGTCGGTAATGGGCGTGATGGGGAGGTTGAGCTGGAGGGGCTGCCACGCGTCTCCCTGGTTGAAGCTGACGAAGGCCCCCAGCTCGGTTCCGGCGTACAGCAACCCGGCCTGCTCGTCGTCCTCCCGCACCACACGCACCCAATGGTCTTCCGGGATCCCTGCCGAGATGGGGTCCCATGATCGGCCGAAATCCCTGGTTCGGAAGGCCAGAGGCCGGAAATCGTTGAATTTGTACGCGGTGAAGGCGGCGTAGGCGGTTCCCGCGTCGTGGGGAGAGGCCTCCATTGCGTTGATGCCGTACTCGTCGGGGAGGTCCGGGGGGGTCACGTCGGTCCAGTTGGCGCCTCCGTCGCGGGTGACGTGAACGAGGCCGTCGTCGGAGCCAGTCCAGATCACCCCCTCCTCCAGGACCGATGGAGCCACCGAGAAAATCGTCCCATAGACCTCGCCGCCGGCCCCCTCGTTGGTGATGGGGCCGCCGCCGGGTCCCTGGTACCGGGGGTCGTCCTTGGTCAGGTCGGGGCTGATCTCTTCCCAGGAGTAGCCCCGGTCCGCCGACCGCAGGAGGTGGTTGGAGGCGTGATAGATGACGTCCGGATCGTGGGGGGACACGACGATGGGCGCGTTCCAGTTGAACCGGTATTTCATGTTCCGCGGCTCTACCGAAGCGGGCATGCCCGGTCGCACCTGTACGTTCCGGGTGAGTCCCGTTGCCTCGTCCCGTTCACTGATCTGGCCGAGGTAGCAGCCACCGAACTGGTATCGGGGCCGGTCGGGGTGGAACGCCAGATAGGCGCTCTCGCAGCCGGCGGAGGGGCGGAAGTCGGCGGGCCCGATGCTTCCATCCAGATCCCGGCTCTTGATGGCTACGCTGGAATTGTCCTGCTGGCCCCCATAGACCCAGTACGGGAACTGGTTGTCGGCGTTGACCCGGTAGAACTGGGCCGTGGGCTGGTTGTTCAGCGTGGACCACGTCTCACCGCGGTTGAAGGTGATCTCTGCACCCCCGTCATCGGCGAGAATGAGGTTGCTGTTGTCGTCGGGATTGATCCACAGGTCGTGGGTGTCCCCGTGTCCCACGGATATGGCCTGGAACGTCCGCCCCCCGTCGATGGACCGCCAGAACGGGGCGTTCAGCACATACACCGTGTTCTCGTCGGACGGGTCGGCGAAGATCTCGATGTAGTACCAGGGCCGGGAACGGAGGCCGCGGGTGTCGTTGACCCGGGTCCAGGTTTCCCCGCCGTCGTCGGAGCGGAACACGCCTCCGTCTGGCTCCGCCTCGATCATGGCGAAGACCCGGTTGGGGTTGGCGCCGGAAACGCTCACGGCCGTCTTGCCCATGAGATCGGGAAGGCCCTCGTTCATGGGCGTCCAGCTGTCTCCGCCATCCGTGGTCTTCCAGAGTCCGCTCCCTTCGCCCCCGGACCGGACCTGCCAGGGATCCCGCTGGTGGTCCCAGAACGCCGCGTAGAGGATCCGTGGGTTGGAGGGGTCCATGGAGAGTTCACTGGCCCCGGCGCTCGGATTCACGTAGAGGACCTGCTCCCAGGTCGCCCCCCCGTCCCTGGAGCGGTAGATCCCCCGGTCTTCGCTGGGCCCGTATGGGGCCCCCTGGGCCGCCACGTAGACGACGTCGGGGTCGTCAGGGTGTACGATGATGCGGCTGATGGCACGCGTGGCTTCGAGCCCGAGATGGGTCCACGTGCGGCCGGTGTCGGTGGATCGGTAGACGCCGTCGCCGTGACTCGTGGTGACCCCCCGGGGGGCGTGCTCGCCCATGCCGGCGTACACGACGTTGGGATCGGACGGTGCTACGGCAAGGGCCCCCACGGACGCCGTGTTGAGGAATCCATCCGAGACGTTGCGCCACTGGATCCCCGCGTCGGTCGTCTTCCAGATTCCACCCCCCACGCCCCCGAAGTAGTACGTAGAGGGATCACCCACTACCCCGGTAGCCGCCACCGAGCGACCGCCCCTGAAGGGACCGATC
>JAHEKK010000467.1 GCA_024638395.1 Gemmatimonadota bacterium
CCGGAGGGGCTGTACGCGCATTGCTCCAGGACCTCAACGCCGACACTGCGGGCCTCGTCGATCAGCGCCGTGTCCAGGTGTGCTCTCGGTAGGGAGGCGCCTGGCGCGTCTTCGAAGGTCGCTGTCACATTCCTCCCGTCGGCGGCGAGGGTCCACCGGTCGAGGACACCCGCCTCCGGTCCCGGAAGGGGCAGCCCGAGGCGAGCCAGAGCGGAGAGCGCCCCTGGGCTGAGGAACTCGCCGCAGGCCTTGGGACGCGGGAACACTGCCCGGTCCACCAGCACCACGGACCAACCGCGTCTCGCCACAAGGGTCGCCAGGGTGGATCCGGCCGGCCCGGCGCCGATGATCATGACATGGGTCCGTTGGGGCTTCACCGACGACTCCCGGGGTTCTTGTTCCATTCTACGACCAATCGGAATGGGCCGTGAGTGCGGACTCGGAACCCTTGGGCTCCCGCCCGGGTCGCCAGGGTCCGGAGCTCCCGGGGTGTAAAGGCGGACCGGACCGACATGGGGCCGTCGTGGCGGGTCACCGCGTTTCGCCACACCAGGGCCGCCAAGCCTCTCGCCGCCACGTAGGTCACCAGGGATCGCCTCAGATCGCTGATGACGACATACCCCCTGGACACGCGCATCATCTCCCGCACCACGCTCAGGGCAGGGGCGTCGTCGAAGTGATGCAGCGTCTGGAGGCTGATGACAGCGTCGAAGGTGTCGTCGGCGAAGGGGAGTTCGAGGGCATCGCCTGCGCAACGGCTGAACGGGGGGTGGGGGCCGGCAAGATCGAGTAGGGTCGGAGACAGATCGAGGCCGTGCAGGCTCCACCGGGCTCCCCGTTGCTCTGCCCATCGTCCGACGGCGGCCAGGGTCGCTCCGTTTGCCGTCCCGACGTCCAGGAGCCGCGCAGCCGTGGCCGGAAGGAGAGGCTTGAGCGCTGCGCAGATCGAGGAAGTCCCCCCGAACCACCGATTCGTCCAGGCGAGCTCCCGGAGGTTCTCTTCCAGGTAGTCGCCCCAGCTGAGGGGAGCGTCGAGTCTCTCCTCCTCCCGTTGCCGCTCCTGAAGCCAACCCGTCGGAGTCACCGTCACCCGCCCGGAACGATGCCGACGAGCCCTGGGTCCGGACTCGGGCTTCGGCTGCGGATCATCTGCCGATCGCCGAATCCCGGCAACAGGCTCACGAGCTCCGACATTCGGACGCGGAACTGGAGGTTCGACAGGCCTCCGGATTGGAGCGGTGCCGAGAGGTCGAGACGTAGGACATTCCGCGTTCCCGCCGGAAAACCGATTCGAAGGCCCGCGCCCACGGAGGCCTGGAAACCCGAGTCCACACCGAAGGGAGCGTCGCCGGCGAATCCGACTCCGGCATCGGCGAAGAGGGTCAGTCCCAGGTCCATGATCGATCGGAGCGGTCCCCGCAGGCGTATGCGGTCCTCTATGTTCACGAGCAACCTCCGGCCGCCGGGATAGGCCTCCTGTTCGAACCCCCGCAGGGCGTCGCGGCCCCCCAGTGTAAGCTGGAAGGGAAGCGAACTGTTCCACCCGCCGCTGGCCGCGAAACGAGCGGCAAGGGTGTGGGTGCTGTCCCCGGAGGGCTGCCAATAGGTGTTCACGTTCAGCTCAGCAAGGACGTCGCGGAAGGCCCCGGGTCGCGCTTTCCCCGTGAAAAGGCGCGCCGCCTCGATGTTGAAATCTGCATTCACCACCCACTCGGGAGTGGCGGCGCCCGCGAACAGGGCGACCCGCCCCCAGAGCTCGTCGGTGGCCTCGACGAGCTGCGTATTGGGGCGCCCCAGTGTCCATCCGAGGGACCCCAGCACCTGAGTGCCCACCCTGATGTCCTGCTCACCGCGTATGGCGTCGAGGCCCCGACGGGACACGAACCGGATGTTTCTCCGACCACCGACGAAATGGACCCGGGTAGACTCCCGGGGGGTGACCTGACGGGAGACCGTCGCGATGGTGGCCGAGTCTGCCGGAAGCTGCTCGGAGAAATCGGATCCGGGTACGACCCTTACACCGGCCGGGAAGTTGGCGAAACGCACGCGCTCCCATGACACTCCGGCGCCGAACACCACGAAGTCGCCGGGTTCCCCGAAGCGGGCCACCGCGGTGGCCTCGGCGTTCCTCTGGTCCACGGGCAGGACCACGTTTGTGAAGGAAGCGCCCGGCGCCGCGGCGTACGCGAAGAGGTCCTCTCTGGCGCTATACGACTCCAGGGCCGCGTAGCGCCCGACCTCACCCACGAAAGGGTAGGCGACCCTCTGCTGGAAAAAGGCTCCGGTCCGGGTGCTGCCGGCCGAGAGGGAAGCGTTCGCACGTGTGCCCAATGCCCGGGGCAGGCCCACGGTCAGCCCTACGTCCCTCTCCTCGTCCCGTTCCTTCATGAAGAGGCCGATCAGGGTTCCCGAGCCGAGGAGATTCTCCTCCGTGACGCCGAGTGCAGTCACGCGGACCCCTGTCTCCAGGTCCACGCCCGCCGTGAACTTCGTGGTCCATTCGTCCTCCGTGTCGACCACGACGTGGACGTCCCCGTCGGGCATCTCGACGGAATAGATGTCCACCTCCGAGATGAAGGGGTATGCCCGCAGGATCCGTTCGGATTCTGCCAGTAGCAGCGGGTCGAGGCATTCGCCCCGGGTGAACAGGAGTTCTTTGCGGATGAAGCTGGCCCGGGTGCGGTGGTGCACGCGGTTGGCTGATCGGTAGACCCAGCCGAATCGGCTATCGGGGGCGAGCGCAGCGGTGTTGAAGATCGAGTGGTTGTCGATGAACACGTCCCTGATCACCGCTCCAGGGCATCCCGCCTCCTGCCCCCGGAGAACACCCGTGGACCCGCCGGGCAGGAGGATCGCCACCATCGATGCGAATATCACGCCCCCACGGGTGCGGTGCCGAGACTCTCGCATGTCGAGGTGGGTGTTTTCCATCAGTCTGGCCGAGGTGCGGCGGGTGCGAGTCAAGAAGGTGGGGAGCGCTGCCGACGGGGAGCTAACGATTGACGCCCGTCCGGGCGGGTCGGTAGGATCCCAGTCCCACCAAAGAGAAGGCTTTCAAGTTGGCTGAAAAGGTACGGGACGCCCTTCGCTATCACGCGGAAGGGCGTCCGGGCAAGATCGAAGTAAACCCGACCAAGGCTGTGGACACCCAGGCGGACCTGGCTCTCGCGTACAGTCCTGGCGTGGCCGAGCCCTGCCTGGCCATTCACGACGATCCGGAAAACGTCTTTCGATACACGGCCAAAGGCAATCTGGTTGCAGTCGTTTCCAATGGCACGGCCGTACTCGGGTTGGGGAACATCGGTCCACTGGCGGCAAAACCGGTCATGGAGGGTAAGGGAGTCCTCTTCAAGAAGTTCGCAGGGATCGACGTCTTCGATATCGAAGTCGACACGGAAGACCCCGACGAGATCATCCGGTTCTGCCAGCTCCTCGAGCCCACGGTGGGTGGCATCAACCTGGAAGACATCGGCGCCCCGGCCTGCTTCGTGATCGAGGATACCCTGAAGCGGACGATGGGCATTCCCGTCTTTCACGACGATCAGCACGGGACGGCCATCATTGGTGGTGCTGCCCTCCTCAATGCGCTGGAGATCACCGGCCGGGATCTCCACGACGTGGAGGTGGTGTTCAGCGGTGCGGGCGCTTCGGCCCTCTCCACGGCCCGACACTT
>JAHEKK010000468.1 GCA_024638395.1 Gemmatimonadota bacterium
GCAGGACCCGGTCCCCGACGTCGACCACGAGTTGATCGACGCGGACGACATCGTCAACCTGAAGAAGACGATCCTCGGGTCAGGGCTCTCGGTGTCCGAGCTCGTCTCGACCGCGTGGGCTGCAGCCGCGACGTTCCGCGGCTCCGACAAGCGCGGCGGAGCCAATGGGGCGCGGATCCGCCTCGCGCCGCAGAAGGACTGGGAGGTCAACCAGCCGGCCCGGCTCGCCAAGGTCATGGGGGCCCTCGAGGCGGTCCAGGTCGGGTTCAACGGCGCCCAATCGACTGGGAAGAGAGTCTCTCTCGCGGACCTGATCGTCCTGGGCGGTTGCGCGGCCGTGGAGAAGGCGGCGAAGGATGCCGGCTACGACGTGGAGGTCCCCTTCGCGCCCGGGCGCACGGACGCTTCGCCGGAGCAGACGGACGTGGATTCGTTTGCGGTACTCGAGCCCGTAGCGGACGGGTTTCGCAACTACCTGAAGGCGAAGTACTCCGTCTCGGCGGAGGAGATGCTGGTCGATCGGGCCCAGCTCCTGACACTGACCGCACCCGAGATGACGGTGCTCGTCGGAGGCATGCGAGCCCTCGCCGCCAACGTGGGGCAGTCCAGCCATGGCGTCTTCACAGACCGCCCCCAGACGTTGACGAACGACTTTTTCGTGAACCTGCTCGACATGAGCACGGCATGGGAGGCCACGTCGGACGACGAGGACGTCTTCGCGGGGAATGATCGCGTGACGGGCGAGCGGAAGTGGACCGCCACCCGCGTTGACCTCGTGTTCGGTTCAAACTCGCAGCTGCGAGCGATTGCCGAGGTCTACGGGCAGGACGACGCCGGGGAGCGGTTCGTTCATGACTTCATACGCGCTTGGGACAAGGTCATGAACCTCGATCGGTTCGACCTGGCTTGATGTTGGGGGAGGGGGGCGTCCGGTACTAGCCGAAGGCGCCACCCTCCCTCCTCAGTTCCCTACCGGAAGCTCACTCGGAACCCTCGACGGAACGATGCTGGCCAGGTCGCGTGCCGCCGGATCCGTCAACGACTTCAGGAACGCGACGAGCTCGGCCTTTTCGGTGTCGTCCAGCCCCAGGGGCCCCCGGAAACGACCGTCCAGCGTCTCGAACACGTCGGCAAGCGTCTGGCTCTCGCCGTGGTGCTGTCCTCGAAGCGACGGCTCGAGCTGTGAAACGTCGTAGTTGCGCATGGCGGCCGGCACATCGTTGTAGTGGTCCACCACGGCTTCGAGAGAAGGATACGCCCCCGCGTGGGTGTAGGGCGCAGTGAGCTCGACATTCCGAAGTGGCGGAATGCGGAAAGCAAACCGGTAGAAGTCGTTTTGTGGGAGCGCGCCGCGTCCCAGGTCCAAGGGGGGCTCGGGCCCCTCGCCGGGACCCACCTGGGGCATCCCGACGTTGGCGAAACCCTGCCCTCCCAGCATGGGGCCGTTGTGGCAGCTCACGCATCCGACCTGGCGGAAGAACAGGATTGCGCCCCGCTTCTCCACCGTCGTGAGCGCTGCGTCGTCCCGATCCAGGTACCGATCGAAGGGAGACCGGCTTCTGGTGAACGCCTCACGCTCGAAGGCCGCGAGGGCTCTGGCCACGTGCTCGTAGCGGAGCTGATTCGGCGATACCTCGGGGAACGCCGACCCGAACATGTCCACGTACTCGGGCACGGCGCGGAGTCTGTCCACGACGGCGCCCCAGATGCGGTCGGGCTCGTCGTCGTCCAGCAAAGCCAACTCGTTGGGCTGGCCGTGAACGTCCGTGTCGCCGGGTTCTCCACGCATCTCCCCCCGGTCGATCACGGGGAGGAACGCCTGCGCCACCAGCCCTGACGGCAGGCCCGGCGGCAGGGGCAAGTCCTCGGAAAAGACCTGGCCACGGCCGAAGCTCGACAGCCTTCCGTCCCAGAGCAGGTACCCCGTCCCCAGTCCTACGTTGAGGAGGGAGGGTGCGCTCCTCGGCACGAAAGAACGGCCGGCCCCCGGGGTCCGCTCCGGGCCCGAGCCCGCGGCGCCGGTTCCCACGGCGAGGGAACGCCCGTCGGCCATCGCTTGGCCGGGCTGGTGGCATGTTGCGCACGCCACGTCCCGGTTGCCGCTGAGGATCTTGTCGAAGAAGAGCGCCCGCCCGAGCTCCACCTGAGCCGGCGGTTGGGGCGAGAGCTCACCGATGGGCATCGTACCCCAGGCGGCCAGGTCCTGCCGGAGCTGGGCGTCGAGGGTGGCCTGGGGCTCTACCGGCGGCTCGAACACGTCTTCCCCGCAGCCGAGAAGCACGAGGCACAGGGACGCCCAAGCTGCTTGCCGTTTCATCGGTTTTCCTCCTCTACCCTGCCCGCACCCCGGAGCGCGCCGATGTTCAGCGGCAGGGAGATGGACAACTGGTGCGTGTTCACCCGAACCGGGTCCATCGTCAATGGGCCGCTGGGCGCTGCGAGGATGCCCGTACCCCCGGCACTGGCAATGGCCACGTCCCCTTCCAGACAGATGTCGAAGCATCCGCCGAAGCGTCGCACACCGGGCCTTCCCGTCCCGTGGGTGACGAGCCCCCGGTAGCGGATCTCGAATCCGGGGCGACGCAGGCTCACGCCCCACGTCGGTGACCACTCCAACCACTGCTCGCGGAGTTCCCGGTTGGTGAGCTGTACGTGGTCCGTCTGGTCGAGGTGGTACTCGATGGACCTCACGGAGAGCCCGAACGAGACCCCGAGTCCCGTGTCGGAGTCGGGAAGAACGATCTCGTCCGAGATCCCCATTCGAAACGCCACGTTGTCGAAGCGGAACCGGTTCTCGATGGTCTTCCCCCCGGGGATGATCGTCTCACCCGACGCCGTCTGCACCGGATCTTCCGAGTCCGCCCAGGTGTGGCTCCAGATCGGCTCGTACACGAGGTCCGCGCCAACGGTTGTGGAACCCATCGTGCGCCCGATCCCCATGCCTGCGTTGTAGGCCCGGGAGAAGCCCGGATCCCTGGGGATGTTCTGGATTTCGTAGTTGGGGATCTTCGGGTGGGCCTTGTAGTTGAAGGTGCCGACCCAGCCGATCCGCCATCCGCTCGAAGCGAGAGGACGCTCGTACTCCACGTGGAAGCCCCAGGTGTCGGTACGATCCAGATTCTGTTCGAGTCGGGGGCGCTGCGACACCTGTAGGAGATTCGGGTCCCAGAACTGATCCAGATAGAACACGTCGTGGGTCATGCGGAAGCGGTTATAGAGGCCCAGGATCTCGAGGGAATGGTCGTCGCCGAACTCCTTGAGGGCTCCCATACGGAGGTCCCAGGCACCGCCGAACTGGTCGATCTGTGCGCTGCCCGCGTATAGCAGGTCGGTGCCGTCGACCCCATTGAGGCCGGACCAGGACGCGCTGGCGCCCAGTGACCAATCCTCGGAGAGCCTCCTGCCAGCCGAAGCGAGAACGTATTCGTTCCCCCGCGGCCGCCTGGCCTGATCCACGTCGATCCCGAAGACCGCACACGTGGGGCACGAGAAGATTCCTCCGAAAAAGGCATTCTGCTCGCTCGGATCGACCTGTTGGAGAGAGACGGCGAGGCTGCCGAACCATTCGTCTCCGCTGAATACCGCCCCGAGGGGCAGGGAGCGTCCGGCTCCGGCACCGCTGCTTACGTTGTACAGGCCCGGCGCGCTGAAGAAGGTCGACGAGCTCCG
>JAHEKK010000469.1 GCA_024638395.1 Gemmatimonadota bacterium
TTCATCGCCCGGGGTCGCGAAGAGGGCCGTTTCATCTACGACGCCTACCTGTACCGGGTGAATCGAGACGGAACGGGTCTCGCCCTGGTCACCCCCGAGGAGGGGCACCACGAGATTTCGTGGTCGCCCGACGGATCGGTGTTCGTCGACCGCTATTCCAGCATCGGGGAGCCGGCCACCATCGTGCTTCGCTCGGGCCGCGACGGCAGCGTGGTGATGCCCATAGAGCGCGCGGACGTGAGCCGCCTGGAGACAGAGCTGGGATTCGAGCCTGCGGAGGTGTTTTCCGTCAAAGCCCGGGACGGGGTCACCGATCTCTACGGGCTGATCTACTTCCCACCGGATCTGGATCCGGACGGAAGCTATCCCATCATCACCCACATCTATCCGGGCCCACAGGTGGGATCGGTAGGACGGGCTTGGAACTACCGCGGGGGCGGAGATGATTTCGCGCTGGCTCAACTCGGCTTCGTGGTCATCCAGCTCGACCACCTGGGCACGCCCTGGAGGTCGAAAGCGTTCCACGACAACTACTACGGAGATTTCAACGACAACGGGCTTCCCGACCACGTGACCGCGATTCGCCAGTTGGCGGCCCGCTATCCGTTCATCGACCTCGATCGGGTCGGTATCTACGGACATTCGGGAGGGGGCTTCGCCACGACCGATGCCATGTTCCGCTACCCGGACTTCTTCCACGTGGGCGTGGCCGGGGCCGGCAACCACGACAACCGCAGCTACAACATCTATTGGGCCGAGAAGTACCAGGGTGAGCTGGTGAAGGACAGTGTGGGGGGAGAAGACAACTTCGCCGAGGAGGCGAACGCCACCCACGCCGAGAATCTCGAGGGTAAGCTACTTCTGATGCACGGCGACATGGACGACAACGTGCATCCGGCCATGACCATTCAGGTGGTGGACGCCTTGATCGAAGCCAACAAGGATTTCGATCTCATCATCGCACCAAACCGCGCCCACGGCCTGAACGAGCCGTATTTCGTGCGACGCCGCTGGGACTTCTTCGTCCGACACCTGCTCGGCGCGGAGCCGCCTGCCGGCTACGAGATCGAGCGCCCTGAGAACTGACCGTACAGAGACCCCCGGCACGCCTACGCCGGGGGTCTCCCGGTCCTCAGTTCCTGTACCGTCCCCGGCGACCTTCCCTCCGTCGTCCCTCTACCCGGTATCCACCCCTGCGACCCCTCTCGAGGCGTTCGAAGACTACGCCGCGGTATTCCTTGTACTCGGCCTTCCCCCGTCGGTAGGAGCGGCCACCTCGCGGAAGGCGCGGGAGCACCGCGCCTCGGGGCGGGGCCACGACCACGTATCCCCTGGAGTGTCTTCGGTAGAAGCGGCCGTCATGGAAGAAATGCCGGTGACCTCCATACACGAAGCTCACGTGGCCCCTGGGCAGCTGGTGGAAGACGTGAACCCGGGCGGAAACCCCGGGTCCGTAGTGGGGAGTGCAGGCCCCCGCCGCAGGCAGTAGAGCCAGCGACAAAGCAAGGCCCCATGGGCGGCCGCGCGCGATGGACGGGATCGGCATGACAGACTCCTCGTCGAGTCGGGAAAGACGGCGCGGGGTGGGTCGACGTCTTGGAAGAGACGTGCCACCGGTCGGCCGACGGCAGGAAACCGGTGTCCCAGCGCGCCATTCGCACGTTCTCGAGGTCCCGGAACGCGGCCAATCGCCGCCCGGAGAGGAGGACGCCGGGGGGCGCCGGCGTCATCCGGATAGGACACCAGGCTTCGTCGGGCGTGGCCGCCCCGCCGCCGAACCTCACGACGCCGGACAGCCGGAACGAGACGCTAGTCGGCGTCCCGTCTGACCAGGAGACACGACTCGGGAGGTAGCCGTAGCGAGACGGAGTCTCCCGGCTCCCCCCGGTGCACGATCGAGCTGGCCCATAGTCGGACACCGACGGACTCGATGCCGTATAGGGTTCGGCTACCGAGGAACCGAACCGTCGAGATCCGACCCTCCACGAGGTTCTCCGGGTCCCCCGAGGAATCGGGTGACCATACGATGTCCTCTGCCCGGATGACCATGGCGGAAGGACCCGGGACGGACACCGCAGGCGCCCGGCACCGAAATACGCCCAGGTCCGTGGAAACGAGGGCCTGTCCAGGCCCCGCGGACCGCACTTCGGCACAGACCAGAGCCGACGTCTCCCCCAGGAACCGCGCGGTCCAGGCATGGGCCGGGGTTCGATAGAGCTCCTCCGGCGCACCTACCTCGAGGAGCCGGCCGTCCCGCATGACCCCGACCCGGTCTCCGAGCTCCATGGCCTCTTCCCGGTCGTGGGTAACGTGAACCATGGTGGCTCCCACTTCACGCTGGATCTCCCTGAGCTCCGTTCTCATCTGACGCCGAAGCTCTGCGTCGAGATTCGAGAGGGGCTCGTCGAGGAGCACGATGGGCGGGTCCGAGACGATGGCCCTGGCCAGCGCGACCCGCTGTTGTTGCCCGCCGGAAAGCGAGGGTACCGGCCGATCCGCCAGAGCCGCCAACTCGACCCGCTCGAGGGCCCGTACGACCTGAGCCGCCCAGGCGCTTTTTGGCGCACCCCGTGCTTCCAGTGGGAACCGTACGTTCTCCCCGACCGTCATTTGGGGCCATAGCGCGTAGGACTGGAACACGAGGCCCAGATGTCGATCCGAAGGGGGCACGAAGACCCCACCGGGCGACTGGGTAACCGTCTTTCCGCCGAGAGCCACGACTCCCCGCTCCGGACGGACAAGGCCGGCCAGCGCACGCAGGACGGTGGACTTCCCACAGCCGGAAGGCCCGACGAGGACGAAAAGCTCTCCGGGCGAGACGGAAAAGGAGACACCATCCACCGCGGGCGGGCCGGCATCGTAGCGCACCACCAGGTTCTCCACGGAGAGGCCGTGGGCCCTTCGATCAGGCATCCTTGGCCCCCCACGTGCGCCATACGACGATGACCGCCGCCATGCCCAGGACCAACCAGACGCCCATGGCGGCGGCTACGGTACCGCGGCCGCCCGACCAGTGATCCCAGAGGAGGGTCGTCAGCACCGTGTTGCCCGTTCCCCGCAACATGAGGGCGGCGGAGAGCTCGCGGACCGCGTGGATGAACACCCACGACCAGACGGCAACGAGTCCGGCCAGCGACAACGGAAGGACGATTCGGCGCAGCGTCAGGGCCATCCCCGCTCCACACACGGACGCCGCCGCCGTGAGATCCCCGTGGAGCTGGGCCATCACGCCATTCATGGCCCTCGTCCCGTAGGCGAGATACATGGTGACGTAGGCCACGACCAGGATCGCGAGGTGGCCGTAGATCGGGAGCACGGTCACCGTGAGGTACACGAACAGGAGGGCAACGCCCAGCAGCACACCAGGCAATGACACCGGGGCGAAGGACAGGACATCGACGACCCCGGCCAACGGCCCCCGCGCCCTCCCGGCGAACCAGGCGATCAAGCCCGCAAGGACGGCGACCAGGGTGGCCGAGAGTAGGGCCACGTAGAGGGTGTTGGCCACGGACCGGACAACCCGGGAATCGGCGAACAGGGCGCGATGGTTGGACATCGTGAGTGCGCCGAAGGCGTCCCCCCCCAACGCATCCACGTAGGGGAGGAAGCTGGTCCACAGGAGGACGGTCAGGGGCACCACCGCGGCAACCGCCACGTAGATCCAGGG
>JAHEKK010000470.1 GCA_024638395.1 Gemmatimonadota bacterium
CACGATGAACAGCGCGGTGATGGGGATTCGCCCGCTTCCGAAGAGCACGTTCTCGGCTGAGAGAGATCTGGCCCATTGCCAATCGAAGTATTGGAGCCAGTTCTGGTACTGCGAGGCCAAGGGAGCCTGCCGGGGGACCAGGGGCGGCTTGAGGTATTGCTCCCGCTTGAGCGACGCCGACAGATCCTCGCAACCGGCGTTCCCGTAGGTCACGATGCTGGCCAGGGCGTCGGGCACGCTTTCGCAGATGGGCTGGGCTTCGTTGATGATGGGATCCAGGCCCGACCGGATGGGAAGGAAGAGGTGGATCGAGATCCCCAACAGGGCCGCCACGATCCCCGCAGCGTAGAGACGTCCGTTCAGGAGGGTGCGTGGCCTGACGATCAGCACGAACAAGAACACCGCTGGCGCGGCGAGGAAGGCCATGAGGTGATTCCCGACGGACAAGGCCAGGATGAAGATCATCAGGACGAGCAGGTTGTCGTCCTTGCCCTTCCCGAGGTTCTCCTGCCACCGGAAGGCCAACCACGAGAGCAGGGCGATGGTGAACAGTGAAACGGTGTAGACCTTCTCGTTCACGTTGGACTGGTTCCAGACCGTGAACGCCGTGGCGCTGACCATGACCGCGGCAAGGGCGCCGCCGAGGCGGAAGACGCGATCGGTGCTGAAGTACCTGAGGATGTGGTGGATGACCAGGAACCAGAGCCCGTGGGCCAGGCTGCTCATCAGGGTGGAGAAGAGGTTGATCCGCACGGATGTGGATAGCCCGAGGGGGCTCAGGATCAGGTCCCACGTGCGGGCGAGCACCACGAAGAGCGGATTCCCCGGGGGGTGGGGTATGCCGAGGATGTGGCCCGTCGCTATGTATTCGCTCGTGTCCCAGAAAGCCGTCGTTGGAGAGAGGGTCAGGATGTAGAGCAGGCCGACGAGTCCCGCGGACAGCGCCGCCCACAGATAGGGAGGGGGGCCCTCGATCTGGACTTGTTGCGATTGAGGCTTGGTGCTCACGGCATCCTCTCGTCCGCGACACGGGCCACGGGCACTGGACGGAATTGCGTCGGAAAAGATAGCGGGGGCCTGTCGTCACCCACAGTCACATCGGGGCCATGCCTTCCACACGTTCGAGTTCGTCGGCCGCCAGGGCCGCGGAGGCTCGAGTTCCCCGTTGCTAGAGGGACGGGTGCTGCTCGGTGAGGTGGAGGGACCCGATGACGTCGACCTCCGCTTGCCATCCCGCGGGGATCCACGTCGTTCCCGAGTACTCCGCAATGATCCCGGGCCCGATGACCTTGGCTCCCCGGCCGAGAGAATCGCGCTGGTAGAGTGGCACCTCCCGAGGTCCCGAGGAGGGCCAGGTGCGGACCAGTACCGGAGTGGGAGCCCGTCGCTCCGGGAGGCCGGGCGTGATGACCTCCAGTGGGGGTGCCTCGGCGATGATACGGACGGTGACGGCTTCGACGGGAGCACCCGGCTTGTCGTATCCGTAGCGGTCCTTGTGGAGACGGTGAAACGCCGACTCCCAGTCCGCGGCCGGAACCTGGAGCTCGAAACTCTGACCCAGGTACCGGGCGTCCACCCAACTCGACAGTTGGATCACCTCGTCCGAGTAACCGTCTTCTCGAAGTGCGTGTCGCGCCTGAGTCGAGAGCTCCCTCGTGAGTTCCCCCATGTTCTCCGACCAGTCCCGATCCGACCTGAGGAAGGCAGAGCGGGACGCCTCCTTGGTCGCGGGGGCGACCAACATCCCGAAGGCGCTCAACAGACCGGGGTTGGGGGGAATGATGGCTCGGGGCGCCCCGATGCGCTCGGCGAGTTTCGCCACGTGGAGGCCGCCGGCGCCGCCGAACGCGACGAGACTGAAATCCCGTGGATCATGCCCCCGCTCCACGGATATCACGCGAAGGGCACGCTCCATCGCCGCGTCCGCCACCGCGAGGATTCCTTCGGCAACCGCTTCGAGGCTCGTCGCCATTCTGTCGGCCAGGGCGGAGAGCGATGGGCGTACCGCTTCCCTGTCCAGGGCGGTATCCCCGCCGAGGAAGGCGTCGACCGGCAGGCGCCCCAACCATACGTGGGCGTCGGTGACCGTGACGCCGGTCCCCCCACGCCCGTAGCAGATTGGACCGGGCATGGCTCCGGCACTCTCGGGACCGACCCGGAGGGCTCCACCGGAATCCATCCTTGCGAGGCTGCCGCCCCCCGCCCCCACGGTGTGGATGTCGATGACGGGAACGGAGACCGGAATCCCGTCCACCTGGAACTCCCTCGTTCGCATCGGAGATCCCGGACACAGCGACACGTCGGTGGACGTGCCGCCCATGTCGAAGGTGATGATGTGCTCGAAGCCGCTGCGGCGGCTCCATTCCAGGGCGCCGACCACACCCCCTGCCGGACCGGACAGCACCGTGTGCACGGGCTCCCGGGTGGCTCTCGCAACGGGGATCGTCCCGCCGCCCGACCCCATGATGGCGATGCGCTCCGCGTCTGACTCGGCCTCGAGGCGGCGTAGGTACCCTGAAACGACCGGTGCGACGAAGGCGTTCACCACGACAGTCGAGGTCCGCTCGTACTCTCGGAATTCGGGGAGTATCCGCGAGGAAACCGACAGCGGACCGCCCCAGCCTTCGAGGGCGGCGGCCACGGCCTCCTCGTGGTCGGGATTGGCGTAGGCATGCAGCAGACATACCGCCACGGAGTCCCTCTCCCGGGCCCACGTCATCAATTCCCCGAGCTCGCCCGGGTCCACCGGTTCCAGCTCGGCCCCGTTGAAATCCATCCTTCCCGCGATGCCGATCCGGTCTTGCCGGGCCGCCAAGGGAGGCGGCCGGTGCCCCACGAGGGCGTAGAGTTGAGGACGATTCTGTCGGCCGATCTCCAGGACGTCCTCGAATCCCCGGTTCGTGATCAGCCCTACCCGCGCGCCCTTTCGCTCCAACAGCGCATTGGTGGCCACCGTGGTGCCGTGGAGCAAGACGTGGGCCTCCGCAGGAGCCACCAGTTCCGCGACCCCGGCACGCACCGCCCTACTTGGATCGTCGGGTGTGGAGGCCACCTTCAGGGTGCGGATCCGCCCCCCGGACATCGCGACGATGTCGGTGAAGGTTCCACCGGTATCCACGGCGACGAAGGTGACGGGCTGGCTGCTCATGAAAGCGTCAGCGACGCGTCGGGAACTCGTCGTAGAGGTGGATGAGGGTGTCGATCCCCCGTTCGAAGCAATCGGTCGCAAACCACTCGTTGGGAGCGTGCATGTTCGCTCCTGGGAGGGCGAAGCCGATGAGCAGGGCCTGTGCCCCGAGTATCCGTTCGAACTCGACGACGATGGGGATGCTTCCTCCCTCTCCGGTCAACACGGGAGATGCCCCGAAGCCTTTCTCGAGAGCGCGGCCGGCAGCTTCGAAGTAGGGGCCCTCGAGATTCGCCCTCCAGGGCCTGCCCCCGTGGAGCTCGCGGACCTCGAAGCGGATGCCTTCGGGCGCGGCTGCGTCCACATGGGCCTCGAGGAGGTCCTTGACGCGAGCCGGATCCTGATCGGGAACCAGACGAAAGCTGACCTTGGCCATGGCCCTGGCGGGTAGCACGGTCTTGGCCCCTTCCCCGGTGTAGCCGGACAGCATCCCGTTCACATCGCACGTCGGGCGGGTCCAGAGGCGTTCCAGGACCGAGT
>JAHEKK010000471.1 GCA_024638395.1 Gemmatimonadota bacterium
CGGCCTGAGACGAGATACACAAGGTGAGTCGGCCGGCTGCGGGGATCAAAACACTCTCCACGACCTCGCCGTCGTCGAGGCGCCAGAGGTGCTTGACCGTGCCGTCCTCGGACTCGGACACGGTATCCACGAGCGGGTCGCCGATGAGAAACGCCGCCCCCAGGGCTCTCCTTTCGGACAAGGGAAGGTCGGTCATGTCGTCGACCTTCGAGGCCATCTTCTCGTAGAGCCACTCCGCGACCTGCCCGGCGCGGTACGCGGGCTGACCCCGCTCGGCGAAATGCTCGGCTAGCCGTTGCTCCATGTCGGCACGGCTCAGACTCAGGAGATCGGTGGCTGCGGGCATCGATGCCGGACCTCTTCGGGGCCGGTTCGTTTCCTTGGTGGTGCTTCGGGGCGTCGGTTAACTTACCCCGTTCCGTTCCGGGGGTGCACGACGAGTGGGGGCCGGGGGGCTACCGAAGCGCCGGCGCCTGGACGCGCCCTGGGCACGGACCCCCTTTTCGAGCTACCCCAAGCACCCCCGGGATCCGGGGCAGGGAGACCCCCTCCATCATGACCGAACGGCGGACCGACGCCACGGGTTGGCGTTCCCGTGGACTTGGAACGGTGACGATAGGGCAAGCCGGTGACGAGCTCCGGCTTTGTGGATGGGTCCACAGGAGGCGCGATCTGGGCGGCCTCGTGTTCCTCGACCTGAGGGACCGCTCGGGAATCCTCCAGGCCTCGGTGGGGCCGGACTGGTCGGGCGAAGAGGCCGTGGCGTCGGCTGGCAGCCTCGGTGCGGAGGACGTCGTGTTGGTGGAGGGCGTGGTGGTGCCCCGACCCGACGATGCCCGGAATCCTGACATGGCGACGGGCGAAGTGGAGTTTCAGGTCCGGTCTCTCGAGCGGCTGAACCGGGCGGAGACGCCGGTCATCCCCGTCTATCTTTCGCCGGAAGAAGAGCTTCCGTCGGAGGAACTCCGGCTCCGGCACCGGGTGCTGGACCTCCGGCGAGTGGAGCTCCAGTCTCGCCTGGCGTCTCGCCACCGCATGATTCTGGCGATGCGTAACTACTTCGATGGCCTTGGATTCGTCGAGGTGGAGACCCCGATCCTCACCAAGCCCACGCCGGAGGGGGCCCGGGACTTTCTCGTGCCGAGTCGCGTCCACCCCGGCGAGTTCTTTGCGTTGCCTCAGAGTCCCCAGATCTACAAGCAGATCCTGATGGTCGCCGGTTTCGACCGGTACTTCCAGATCGCGCGATGCTTCCGCGACGAGGACCTTCGGGCCGACCGGCAGCCTGAATTCACCCAGATCGACGTGGAAGCCTCCTTCGTCGAGGAGGAGGACATCTACCGGTGGATGGAGGGCTGCATGGCCGACGTGGCCCGGGTGATGGGCGGGACCGCCGAGACGCCCTTTCCCCGCCTTACCCACGCCGAGGCGATGGAGCGGTTCGGGATCGACCGGCCAGACCTCCGTTTCGATCTGGAGGTCCGGGACTTCACTCCGGTGCTCGGAGCCCTGGACTCGAATATCCTCCAGGGCGCGGTCGAGGCCGGGGGCCGGATCCGTGGAATCCACCTGCCGGGCGGCGCCTCTCTGTCGAGAAGGCAGATCGAGGCCATCGAGGCGAAAGCCAAAGGCGCCGGGGCCCCCGGCCTGCTCTGGTCCAAGATCCAGGAGGGATCGGCATCAGGCCCCCTGGGCCGCTTCTTTCAGGAGGACACATCAGCCGCTCTTGGGGCCCGTGACGGGGATTTGCTGCTCGTGGCGGCAGGACCGGACAACGTGACGTCGCCTGCTCTCGCCGCGGCCCGCATGGCGGCCATCGAATCCCTTGAACTGGCCCCGGTCCGCGACCATGCCTGGTTGTGGGTGACCGAGTTTCCGGTTTTCGAGGACGGGGGCGACGGGTCGCTTGCCGCGAACCATCACCCCTTTGTTCAGCCCCACCCCGACGACCTGCACCTCCTGGAATCCGATCCCCTGTCGGTCCGGGGGCAGGCCTACGACCTGGTCTACAACGGGACCGAGCTGGGGTCGGGCAGTATCAGGGTCCACGATGCCGGATTGCAGCGGCGCATCCTGGGCATGTTGGGTCTCTCGGAGGCCGAGATCGATCTGAAGTTCGGATTCCTTCTGGAGGCCTTGAAGGCAGGCGCACCGCCCCATGGCGGGATCGCGCTCGGGGTGGACAGGCTGGTTGTCCGTTTGGCCGGGGGCGCAAGCCTGCGCGACGCCATCGCGTTTCCCAAGACGACGGCGGCCCGCGCGCTCTTCGAAGGAGCCCCCTCGCCGGTGCCCCCGGTGGAGCTGGCCGATCTTGGGATCCAGTTGATGAAAGGAGGCGGCGGAGGTGGCTGAGATCGAAACCGTAGTCGAGCGGACCGTCAACGCGGAGGGCGCGGATCCCTTGCTTCTGGCGGGCATCGCCGACGGGAACTTCCGGGAATTGACGCGCCTGTTCCGGGTTCAGGTCGTGTTCAGGGGCGACGAGGTCCGCCTGTCCGGCGACGAGGAGGCCGTGAGTCGGTCCGTGCCCGTCGTGGAGCACATGATCGAGCTGTCGCGGCTCCGCAAGCCGTTCCAGATCACCGATATCGCCCGATTTGCCGAGGGCCTGGAGCTGCGGGACGGGCCCGATATGCGATCCGAAGACGAGCGGCTCCGGATCAGGATCCCCGGGTCCAGACGGGACATCGTGCCTCGTTCCGAAGGACAGCGGGCCTATCTGCAGGCCCTCGATGACTCGGATATCGTCATCGCCATCGGACCCGCGGGTACAGGGAAGACCTACCTGGCGGTGGCCAGAGCCGTGGACGCGCTCTTCAAGAAGCGGGTCCGCAGGATCGTTCTGGCCCGGCCGGCGGTGGAGGCGGGGGAGAGCCTGGGCTTCTTGCCTGGAGACATGCAGGAGAAGGTGGATCCCTACCTGCGGCCACTCTACGACGCTCTCGAAGACATGATGGCTTCGAACAGGGTGCAGCGGGCCATCGAAGAGCGCACCATCGAGATCGCCCCCCTCGCGTACATGCGGGGGCGGACGCTCTCCGACGCCTTCGTCATCCTGGACGAAGCGCAGAACGCGACCGCGGCCCAGATGAAGATGTTCCTGACCCGTATCGGAGTGAATTCCAGGGCCGTCATCACAGGCGACAAGACCCAGATCGACCTCCCGCGGACGCAGGTCTCCGGGCTCCTGCAGATCGAGGACATCCTCAAGACGGTGGAGGGGATCGACTTCGTGTATCTGGACGCGCTCGATGTAATCCGGCATCGTCTCGTGAAAGACATCATCAATGCCTACCGGCAGGCGGACGAGCGCACAGGGCATGACCCCGAAGAAGAGATCCCGTAGGAGGCTCCTGAGCGGAGTCCCCCGTAGGCTGTGGCCGGATGCCGCGATCCATCATGGTATCCGCGGGGCCATCTTGCTTGCGTTGGGCGTCGGCGTGGCGCTCCTGTTTCCCGAGGGTCCCGGCATCAACGTCGGGGAGTACCGCCTCGGCGTCGTGGCGGACCGGGACGTCATCGCCGTGGCACCCTTCGAGGTCCCGCAGGACCCGGAAACGCTGGCGGACCAGCGCCGCGAAGCCGAAGACGCCGTACCGGCCACGTTCCAATACATGCCCGGGGTGCCCGGGGCGGTCGTCCGAGCCATCGAGGGG
>JAHEKK010000472.1 GCA_024638395.1 Gemmatimonadota bacterium
GGTTGATGCTCCAAGACCCGCCGCAAAGCATCCATCCCCTGTCGGTAGGCGTCTCTATGAGCAGCCTTATCGGCGTCCGGGTCCACCTTCTGGAGCCGGTATGCGACTTTGAGCGCCTGGAGATGCGTGTTGAGGCACAGAGAGTTGCCGGGACTCCGGCCGAACCACCGGGTCTCTACGCGGTGATCCTGGTGAGCCTCCATGGTGTCATGAAGGAACCACAGCGATCCGTCGTCCAACGTATCCGTGAGGTGTGCGAGGACGTAGCCCATACCACGGCGTGCCCCCTCCAGCCAAACCTCTCCACCCGAGAGCTCGTGTTGGGAGATGAAGAGATCGACCCCGTCCAGGTGGAACCGAGCATGGGTCTCCATGGTCTCCCACCAGGAACCGTGGTACCAGCCTCCGTCCTGGTCGAGGTCCAGAAGGATGCTCCCGGCGACCTCATCCCGGATGACAGCGTAGAGGCCCTTTCCGGTGGAGCGGCCGAGACTCTCGAGATAGTAGCCCCAAGCGCACGCACACTGTTGACACTTGAACCTCCCACCGGTCGTGTCGCTCGCCCTCGGATCGTAAACGTCCCCGTCGATGAGATAGTCCCAGATCGACGCCAGCGACGAGGCTTCGAACCATTCGGAGACCCGGTAGGTCCGCCGCTCGGCTTCCGACCATTCGGTGAGGGCTCGGAAGTGGGCTCCCTCGGGGTCGGCCAACCGTACGAAAGGGAAAAGGAGCTGGCCGGCGTGGCCACCGGGCTGGTCGACCCGGGCAACGCTGGAGACGCGAACCTTACCGCTCTCAATTCCGACGCTCCATCCAGGCGCAGGGGCGCGGTCCGGCCCCGGTCGCCCGTACTCGTCGAGCGTGTACCGCTCGGGATCCCGGGGCAGCCAAAGGGTCCACGCTGATCCGTCCACCGACCCGTGGTGGACCGTCCCGATCGTTCCATCCGTCGCGGTCTCGTGGACCTGGAAGTCCGTCATCAGCGCAAGAGAGTTCGCGCTGCGGCCCTCCGACCACCGAAGGAAACAGACCTCGGCCCGACTCGCGGGGTGCTCGTCCCGAATGAGCTCGAATCCATCGATGGACTCTCGCTTGCGTTTCAAGGTCAGATCCGCTTCAGCCTTTTCAGTCCCCGCTTCAGAAACGAAACCGTGGGCTTCGTGACGAAGACTTCGAAGAACAGGGGACCCGTGTGATCGAACGAACGATGGACGAACCGGTACGCCGTGAGCCTTCCGCCCAACGAGGGAACTCCCCGTGCGTACTCGAGGCAGTGTTTCGCGAAGAATCGGGAGCCGGCCTTTTGGAACTCCCGGTCCGCCTCTCCCACCGACTCGATGATGAGGCCGAGGAGGTACTGCGAATCAACGCACCAGTCCTTCACCCTCCCCGTTACGGAGTTCTTACGGGGGTGAATCCGGAAGCTGGCCTTGACGCCTTCGATGTCGAGGCGCTCATAATGCGCCGCGAGGTGAACCTCAGGCACGACGTCGCAGAACAGGTGGGTTTCGGACTGGAACCCCCCTACCTCGAGCAGCCCTTTCGTGTTGAACAAGGTCGAGCAGAGATGCATCGGGGTCTCTCCACCCCGGAACCAGGCGCGGAAGAACTCCTTCGTCGACAAACCGACGGCTCCGTTGCGCTGCTCCTTGATGAACTCTCCGTCTTCGTCGATCCTCCGCATCCCGGTCCGGATCAGCCCGAAGTCGGTGCGGTCGGCGGCGGCATCCATGCATGTCTCCACGAAATCCGGATCGATGAGATCGTCGTCGCACAGCAGCAGAAAGTAGTCCCCCCGCGCCGCCTCGGCACACGCGTTGAAGTTGTTCGTGAGCCCGATGTTCTCCGCGTGCCTGATGTACCGGATTCGCGGATCGTCGAATTCCTTTACCAATTCCTCCGTATGGTCCATGGAGCAGTTATCCGAGACGATGATCTCGAGGTTCGGATAGGTCTGATCCACTGCGCTCTGCAGCGCAGCGCCGAGATAGGAATCGGCGCGGTTGTACGTGCAGATGCCGATGGTCACCAAAGGCCGGCTCTGATCGATCATGAGGCCTCGACAATCGGCTCACCCCGCCCGGCGTCCGGGTTCGAGGCTACATCGGTTGGCTGTTCGAAACCCGACGCTGGGGATGTGAGCCGCACGACGTCGTTAAAGCCCTCGAGGGCCCGCGCCACCCGGCGGTGGCCTCGGGGTGTCCAATGGCAATCGTCAGGGAGGTGGTCGTCCACCTCGAGCGCTTGGGAAAGCGGTAGGAATGGAATGTCCAGGGTGTCGCAGATCTCCTTGATCCGGCGGTCTGGAAGCGCGGGATCGAAGGCTTCGGGCTTCGACGAGCGGGCCCGGAGTCTCTCGTGCCGACGTGGGTCGAGCATGTCCACATCCGGAACGCCGACGACGGCAAAAGGGGACCGGACTTCCGCGCAGACTGCCGCGGCCCGCTCGACGAGGAACGCAAAGGCGGAGTACGCCCGGTCGGCCTGGTACGAAGACGTGCACACCTCGGCGATCTTGTTGTCGTAGCCCCACCACTTGGGGTCCGGGTCGAAGGGCCAGGGCTCCTCCCGTACGTGGTCCGCGACGATCTCCCAGTCCTCGCCCCCGGGAGAAGAGCGTACGAACGGCGTTCTGTAGTGCCGGAAGTTCGGGTGGAGGTTGTCCATCAGGTCATTGCCGTAGAACGGCATCCACAGGACCGTCTTCCCGGCGAAACGATCCCGGAGCCGTTCGATCCACATGAGTTGCTGGACCATGTTGTACCCGTTGACGCCCACGGCTTTGATGCGGAGCCCGGACGTCCGCTCCTGGAAGCAATCCTCGTCGTCCACGCCGTGCCCGAAGGCGAAGGAATCTCCGAACACCACCATGTCACACTCGTCGATAGATCGGCTTCCCCGCCACCCGTCGGCGTCGGTGCTGACCTTGAACGATCGGGCCTCGCGCACCCGCACATCGACCAGGCCACGATTCTTCCAGCCGACCTCGGGAACGAAGTCGATGAGTTCCGTCCACGCTACCTCCCCCGGCTGCGCCCATCGAGTGAGCGTCCGGAAGGACCGGGTCAGGAACGAGACGATCCAGAAGGGGGCCCCGACGAGCATGACGGGTATCGTGAGGAGGAGCGCGACGATGGCCGCCACGCCCGCTAACAGGAAACGTAGAATGCCCATGCCTGCGGCTCTCACCTCAGTACAGGGTGTAGATGTCGGGTGCCGATGATTTCGACCCGTCGGTGTCGAGGGTCCGGAGGATCACCAGCATCGGAATAAGGAAGAGCGTCCAGGCGCGGCCCGAACGCACGACCCAGCCGGCGAAGTCCCGGATGCCCCCCTGGGCGCTGCGTCCGGTGGTGTAGCCGCCCGGATCCCCGTAGGCCCCATCGGGCTGGGTGCCGCGCGATCTCCAAGGCGAGTCCACCCTTCTCAGACCACCACCGACGGTGCCACCGACAGCCGTGAACACGGTCCAGTACCAGATTCCCGTGACGGTCCTCCGGGCCCAATCGGCGTACGCGCGGGCCGCCTTGCTCCATCGCTTGTATTCCCGGTCCAACTTCCGTTCATTCGAGCGCCCGAACAGGAAGACGAGACCCACCGCCCCGGTACTGCCGAGCACGGCGGCGGCAGGAGGCAGCAAGCCCGACGGGAGG
>JAHEKK010000021.1:0-6401 GCA_024638395.1 Gemmatimonadota bacterium
CACCACACGCACCGCGGCCAGCCCGCCGAAATTCTGAAACAACTCCAGCGTCGGGTCGCTGAAAAGCACGATGTAGGGGCCGACTTTAGCCCAGATGGTCCCCCCTCTTCTGAGTTGGCCATACGCTTGTGTGACCGTAACCACGGCAACGTTGCCCGACATCTCCGCCGAGAGATCGCCCGAGTACTGATAGGCAGCCGTCACCTCTTCGGCCGAGGGCAGGGAAAGATCCTGCTCCTGACAGGCAATGAGAACGGCGGACAGGGTCAGTGCCGCCCCGATCATGGTTCCTCTGCTCACCGTTCTCCTCTTCCGGGGTTGGGGACCTTCGGCCACCGTGCCATACGTCATGACTCCGGAAGCCTGGCCAACCGCCGGATCAGTGCTTGTGCCGCGCTGGCCGCTACTCTTGGCGAGCCCGGCGGCCCAGGCTCTCCAACCACGCTTCCGTACCAGATGACGCGGCCGCTCCTGGCGTCGATCAGGGCTGCGGCCACGGTCCCCTCCACTTCTCCGGCCACCGTCGCGGGCGCCTCTGTCGAAGCCACCGGGATCAGGGCAACCGGCCCGCCCGTAAGGCCACCGAGTCGAATGAGATACCCGAAGAGGGGCTCGCCGATCCTCTTCACCTCCTGGCGGAGAAAAACGCCCACCGGAAGGTCCGTCGTCCGGATATCCAGGCCCGGCGACCGTCGGCCTGCCCGCTCGAGTGCCTCGGGCAGCAGCCAATCCAGTCCGGCCTCGGCCACGGCGAACCCGACCTCCCGATCCATCGACGCCCGGGCCTCCGGACTGTCTCCGAGCTGCACCGGGAACACCATGACCGACGTCCCTCTCAGGTCGGGAAGAAACCCGTACGTCGGCGGAACGCCCGGCTCCACCGATGTCCCGCCCCCGCAACCGAGCGCAGCGGTAGCGGCAATCACGCAGCAGATGACGGGGGGCTTCGACATGGTGTTCCTGACCTGAGGACCCGGAAAAGTAGGGACTTTCAGAGAAGGGTTGAACTGGCGATTGGAATGAAGAGGGGATCGGTACGTACTTTGCATCGAGTTATCGGCTCATGAGCCGGAGGAATCCCTGAGTGGGTGTTGTATGATGTGGAAGCCGAGTGCCGAACGTCCCCCCTTCCTGTTTCTTCTTCTGGCCATCCTCGGATCAGGATGTCAGGACGCTCCCGTCGTCTCGGAGCTCCCCGGGCAACTGGAGTTCACTGCCAGCGACCTGATCCTCGGATCCGATCGGACGGCCACGGTGACCGTGAGGAACGTGGGGGGAATGCCGGTAGGACCGGTCTTCCTCACGGCGGGGACCATCGTGGGATCCGGCGGGGCCTCCCTGCCGGGCTCCTTCCTCTCCGTGGAGCCCCCCGAGATCGCAACTCTGAACCCCGGCGGGGCCCTGTCCCTCACGATCACCGTGCGGCTGGGCGGAAGCGTCCAGCCGGGCACGTACACCACCAGCCTCCTCGCCTCGGTGGACGATGCAGGAGGCGGCGACGGACCCGGTGAGGCCCGTGTGGGAGTCACTTTCGAGGTGGCCCCTTTCGAAGCGACGACCGGAGTAGCCTCACTCGATATCCTCCCTCCGGCCGACGGCGTTCGCCGTGGAGACGCTCTACACCTCCGGGTGGAGGCCCGAGACGAAGGTGGCACGCTCATGGAAGGCGTCCCCATCGGTTGGTCGCTCGCACCGGATGGTGCCGGACTGATCACGGGGAACGGCCAGCTCGTCGCTTACGAGCCGGGCGACCTGCGCGTCGTCGCGATGTCGGGGGAGGCCGCTGATACCATTGATCTGGTCGCTACCGACCGGAACTTCAGCGGGGAGCTGGTGCCGGTCGGCCGAGGTGTGCAGGAGAGCCCCCCATCGAGCGACCTGTGGCTCCACGGCGACTTCGCCTACCTGGGAACCCATGTCGGAGGCGGAGGAACCCTCTACGTGTGGGACGTCTCATCTCCGACCGCGCCCCAACGGAGCGACTCCCTTCGCATCGATGCCCGGGTCGTCAACGACGTCAAGGTCAGGGCCGACGGACGCCTGGCCGTAATCACCCACGAAGGCTCACAAGATGGAGCCAACGGCGTCACCCTGCTGGACCTTTCGAACCCCGGACACCCCGCGGTGATCTCCCGGTACACGTCCATGCTTGAAACAGGCGTCCACAACGCCTGGCTCGAGGGGGACTACTTGTATCTGGTGGCGGACGGAGCGGGCGTGGGGCTGCGCATCCTGGACGTCTCCGACCCGGAGGCGCCGGACGTGGTGTCCACGTTTTCAGGAAGCGAGACGACCTTCCTCCACGATGTCTACGTGCGCAACGGGCTGGCCTTCCTTTCCCACTGGGACGCCGGCCTCATCGTGCTGGACGTGGGGAACGGCATGGCGGGGGGCAGTCCCGAGTCACCCGTCGAAGTGAGTCGGATCGAAACGGCGGGCGGCCAGGCCCACAACGCCTGGTACTGGCCCGACTCCGGCTACGTCTTCGTGGGTGAGGAAGACGGCCGGACGCCGGGAATCATGCATGTCGTGGACTTCCGGGATCCCTTCACTCCCTTGGAGGTGGCCACGTTCAGGCTGCCCGACCACACGCCCCACAACTTCTGGCTGGACGAGGGGTCCGGGGTGCTCTACATGGCCTGGTATGGGCAAGGCCTACGAGCCCTCGACGTGAAGGGGGAACTCCTGGGAGAGCTCGAACGACAGGGCCGCGAGATCGCCTCGGTCCACCACAACGGAGACGCTTCGTGCTCCGCCCCGGGGACCTGCACCTGGGCGCCGCAGCTCCACCGGGGGTTCGTCTTCGTGAGCGATATCTCCGCCGGGCTCACCGTTCTCGATCCGGTGTTCTGAGGATCCCTCCAACCACCGTGAGAGCCTCGAGCTTGAAGATGCGCGGGGCTTCGCCGGCTCCCGGGAGACCGAGGCCGGTTGCCGGTCTTACCGGCTCGTGGCGGCCGCCGATACGCGGGACTGTCGCGCTGTGGGTAGCCGTCCTTTCGCCGTTGGCGGCGTGCGGGTTCCCGTCGGACCCGGATCCGTGGACAGAGAAGCTCTACGTCACGTCAGGGTTCGATGACCGGGTCTACGTCGTGAACGGAACGACCGGGATCGTACTCGACACGCTCCGTCTCGATCCGCGACTCGGAGAGGTGGACGAGCCCCACGGTGTCGCGGTCCACCTCGGGACGGGGTATTGGTATGCCACCGTGTCCCACGGCACCCCGACCTTGTGGAAGTTCGAGCTGGCCACCGACCGGCTGGTGGGGCGCGTGGCCCTGCCCCAGACGGGCGCTTCGCGGATCGGCTTGCGGCCGGACGGGCGAACGGCGCTGATCCCCGACTATTTCCGGGGTGCCGGCGGGCGCCCTACATCCGTCGCGATCGTTTCGCTGGACGAACTCGAGGTCCGGGGAACCGTCGAGCTCTGTGAGGCACCCCACGACGCGGCGTACGCACCCGATGGGCGTCGCGCGGCTCTGACGTGTTCATTGAGCGACGAGGTCGTGCTCTTCGATCCGGAGGACTCGACGGCCGCACAGCGCACGCCCCTGGAACCGGGGGCACGGCCCATGAACCTGGCCTGGAGTCACGACGGCTCCCGGGTCTTCGCCTCGCTGATGGGCAAGGACCAGGTGGTCCAGATCGATGGGGCGTCCGGGGTTGCCCAGGGGCGGGTGGACACCGGCGAGGCGCCGGCCCAGATCGCCCTCGAGCCTGACGGTACCCGTCTCGCGGTCGCGAACCGGAGGGGGGGGACCGTGTCCCTGGTCGATACCCGTGGGCTCCGGGAGACGCGGAGGATCCCGGTGCCGGGGCCCAGTCCCCACGGCGTCGCCTGGAGCGCCTCAGGTGACCGGCTCTTCGTCACCTATGAAGGCGCCACGGACGGGACGGGCGGGATCATTTCGCTCGATGTCGAGGGCACCGTGCTGTGGCATACGCCGCTCGGCGCCTACGTGCTTGGCGTCGCCTCCGGGCTCGTCCCTACTCCTCCTCGCTAGAGGCGCTCCCGGCCTCGGGCTCGAAGTCCAACGCGACGGAGTTGATGCAGTACCTCAGGCCTGTCGGCTGCGGACCGTCCGGGAACACATGTCCCAGGTGGGCGTCACACCGTGAACAGAGCACCTCGGTACGCCGCATGAAGAGCGAACGGTCTTCCTTTTCGCGCACGTTTTCAGCTGCCGCAACCGAGTGGAAACTCGGCCATCCGGTGCCCGAGTCGTACTTGGCTCCGGATTCGAAGACGGGTAGACCGCAGCATACGCAGGCGTAGGTGCCGTCTTCTTTGAGGTCCCAATAGGCGCCAGTGAAAGCTCGCTCCGTGCCACCCCGCCTGGTCACTTTGTATTGCTGGGGCGTCAACTGCTCACGCCACTCCCCGTCCGGCTTGTCGATTTTCTCCACGACCAACTCCTCTCCTGACCCGAGGCGCGACGGGCCCACCGGCCCTCCGGCTCCCCGAGACGGGTCGAACGAACCCCTCCAAGGGTGGCACCTGGAGGCCCGAGAGCCTATGGTGCCCACCCCGTTTCGGGCAATCTGTCCGCCTCCGCCGCTTCTGGTGACATCCACAACCTGGAGGAAGCCGGGCGGGGGCATCGCAACACAACCCGGAGGTTCAACCCATGTCCATCGCCAAGGTCGTCGAGATCATCGGTGAGGGGAAGTCCATCGAAGACGCAGTCGAGAACGCCGTGAAGGAAACCGGCGAGACCGTTCGAAACATCCGTGCCGTCTGGGTCGAAGGTATCCAGGCCATGGTGAAGGACGGCAAGCTCAAAGCGTACCGCGTGAACACCAAAGTCACGTTCGTGGTGGACTCCGACCGGGACTGATCCGGCTGAGTCCGCACGCCTCGGAGGACGGCCGCCGCTGCCTCCGTGACGGGACAGACGAGGGGGGCCAATGAAGGCCCCCTCGTCATCTTCATCCGGTCCGCGGGCCGGGAGTTCAGGTCTTTCGGGTCGGGCCGCGATGAAGACGGAATCTCGCCGGCGGCAGGGGCAGGGTCAGAAGGCCCAGCCCACATTCACGAGGCGTACCGTCGGCAGGAACGCACTGTCGTCGTCCAGGTCGCCACCGAAGAGGCGGCTGGCCCCGAGTCCCAAGCCGATTGCGAAGTTCCGGTCCACGCCGAGCAGCCAGTTGTACCCAAGCTCGAAACCTGCTCCGAAGACGACCGCGTCCTGCGTCAGATCTTCGACCCGGTAGATCCCGGCCTTCGGTCCGAAGTAGAACCCGGTCAGGGCTGCCCCCTGGGGGTAGAACCGGTAGGTGGCGTTCACGCTCATGTATTCTTCGTCACCCCCGTCGAGGGTGATGTAGGATGCCTGAAAGTCCAGAGCCGCCCCGTCGCCCACGCGACGCTCCAGGTCGACGTTGAACCACTCGGCCAGCAGCAGGAAGGGATTGGCTGAGAGCACCCAATCGACCTCCACCGGCTCCCGCGTCGCCTGTGCTGCGACGGAACCGGGAATCAACACCCCCGCGCCCATGGACAACAGCCCCGTCGCCACCCAACTCCACATGCTCTTCACCTTGGGCCTCCGTTGTGCCTCGATATGGTATTTGCCTGGTCGGGTCGCCCCCGGCTCAGGATTCGAAGCTCTTTGGCAAGGGTGGTGCCCGATCCCGGGAGGGATGGCGAAGGTGATGTGGGAAAAGGAATTACGGGGTGGGGTCGGGGGGGCCTCCCGGTCGGCTGTCCTGAAATCAGGACGCCACGCCGGGGAAAACCCGGCAAAAAGAGTCCAGGCGCCGTAACGAGCGCCGGGCCAGGCGAGGTCTCGCCGCCCGTCCCCGGCCGTCCAGCTCCGGATGGGTGGGCAGTTGACAATGATTACATTTCGTACAATTTGTATCACCTGTGGGGTTCCGGATCTCGTCACGCTGGACCCGCGGAGCCTATGCCGATCAAGGAGACCAACGCTGCCATGAAACCGATCACGACCGCAGAAGCGCGTAAGAATCTGGCCGAGATTGTCAACCGAGCCGCCTACGGGGGCGAACGTTTCGTGGTCACGCGCCATGGGAAGGAGCTGGTGGCCATCGTGCCCATGGGAGAGCTCTCTCTCCTCAATCGTCTCAGAGCGATCCTCGAGCGCCAGGACGTCGAGGCTGCCCTGAAGGAGCTGGAGGAGGGCGGGAGCCGCCCCTGGGAAGAGGTGCGCCGTGATCTGGGGCTCTAGTGACGCCCTGCACAGGTATGGTGGGTCTCGCCAGCGGCGCCCCGTAGGGTTGCCCGGGTGAACTGGCAGATCGAGCTCTCGCCGGCGGCGGTCGAGGCCCTTCGGCGACTGGACCGCCCCCTTCGGCAGCGCCTGGCGGCCCGCCTCGACGAGCTCGCGGCCGTCGGAGTCCCGCCGGCCGCGTCGGATCAGGACATGGTTCAGGTCCCC
>JAHEKK010000021.1:6411-14790 GCA_024638395.1 Gemmatimonadota bacterium
CGGGCAGCCACACGTTGGTTTGCCAGGTATTGCCGGAGTCCCGGCGCGTGGTGGTGCTCACCATCCTGCCCCGGCGACGGGGCGCGAGCCACGTGGTCGCCAAACTGGCGGCGCGAAGGATCAGACATTGGACAGGGGAGGGGTGGATGAACGGGTTCCGAGAATTGAAACGCGCCGCCCGGCGGCTGTTGCGCACGCCCGGATTCACGATCGCGGCGGCCGGAACGCTGGCTCTGGGAATCGGATCGGCGACCGCCACTTTCGCGGTTACCAGCGGGGTCCTGTTCTCCTCATTGCCTTACGCCAGTCCCGACCAGGTCGTCTCGATCTGGAGCCGGTGGTCGGACTTTCCCAAGACCTGGATTTCCCTCGAGGAGTTCCTCCATTACCGGCAGCAGGCCCGGACGCTGGACGATGCCGCCCTCTACTTCCTCAGCTCACACAATCTGACGTCGCCGGAGGACCCCGAGCGCCTGGGGTCCGCGGTCATGACCCACAACATGTTCGAAGTCCTCGGAGTCCAGCCCTTTGCGGGGCGGTTCTTCACCCGGGAGGAGGCGTTGTCCGAAGCCCCTGTGCTCGTGTTGGGTCACGGCATCTGGCAGAGGCGGTACCGGGGTGACCCGGGGGTGGTGGGGTCCGACATTCCGGTGAACGGCCGGGCCTGGACCGTCGTCGGAATCACGCCGCCGGGCTTCGTCATGCCCGAGGACTTCCGGAGCCAGGCTCCCAGCGAAGTCTACTTCGCGATGCCCCAGGACCTGGACGAGTCCATGGACGTCCCCGTCAACGGAGGAAGTCACGGCTACTTCGCCGTCGCTCGTCTCGCCCACGGCGCGACCGTCCCGGAGGCTCGTCAGGACCTCGTGAACCTTGCGGCGCGTCTCGAAGCCGACGGCATCTACCAGGAGTCCTGGGGCTTCCAACCCCTCCTGCTCCGGGTACGGGACGACGTGATCGGGTCGGCCCGCTCCATGCTCTACCTGCTGTTGGGAGCCTGCGGCATTCTTCTCCTCATTTCCTGCGCCAACGTCGCCGCCCTGCTCTTGACCCGGGGTGAAGGCAGGCAACGGGACGTGGCCGTCATGCGGGCCCTCGGGGCCAGTCGCTCCCGTGTCCTGGCCGAGCTTCTCCTGGAGGCTGGGGCCCTGGCGCTCCTGGGCGGGGCGCTAGGGTGGCTCCTGGCCACCGGCTCCCTGGACCTACTCACCCGGCTCAACGCCGGGGCGATCCCCCATGGTATGGAGATCACGTTGGACAGGCGGGTTCTCGCCTTCGCCATCATCATCACCTCGGCGACGGTGCTTCTCTTCGGCTGGCTCCCCTCGTCGCGCCTCGCCCGGCGCTCGGAAATGAGGGTGGCACATCAGGGCCGCCGGCTTACCCCATCGGCCACGGGGCGCCGGACCGTCGTGGCCGCCCAGATCGCCCTGTCCGTGGTCCTCCTCCTGGCTTCCGGCCTGATGATCAGGACGATGCAACGACTCATGGAGATCGATCCCGGCTTCCGAACCGAAGGCATCCTGACCTTTCAGTTGACGGCGCCGTCCGCCACCTATCCCGACGAGGCCGCGGTCACCGCCTTCTACGACGAGCTCCTTCGGCGGATTCGCGACTTGCCCGGCGTCCAGTCGGCCGGGGCGGCTCGACTCCTTCCCCTGGCCAGTCAGATGGGTGACGCGGGCCTGCGCGTCGCCGGCTACAACGCCGCACCCGGAGAGTCGACGACCGCCGAATGGCAGTGGATCACAACGGGCTACCTCGAGACCATGAACATCCCGGTCCTCCGTGGGCGGGCCTTCCAGGAGGGCGACGACTTCGGCGCCTCCGCCGTGATCCTGATCAACCAGGCTCTCGCACGGAAGTATTGGGGAGACCGGGATCCACTGGGCGGTCGTATCGCCAGTCTCGGCGGGGACACGGCGACCGTGGTGGGCGTGGTCGGCGACGTACGCCACAACGAGCTGGGGGCGCAGCCGCGAGAACGCTTTTATCGCCCGCTGGCCCAGGTCGTGGGGGCCGGCACGACCCGGAGGATGACGGTGACCCTCCGGGTGGAGGGACGTGCAGCCGCGCTCTCCAATCCCGTTCGCCAGGTCGTCGCAGAGATGAATCCGTCCATGCCCGTCTCGGAGCTACGAACCATGGACGAGATCAGGGCCGCTTCCGTTGCGACCCCTCGTTTCACCGCCGCTCTGCTTGGATCGTTCGCGGCCGTTGCGTTGGGACTGTCCGTGGTAGGTCTGTACGGCGTCCTCTCCTACGCCGTCAACCAGCGCCGCCGGGAGATCGGCATTCGAATGGCGTTGGGTGCGCCCGGCTCACGCGTGGTTCGGGGAGTACTCGGCGAAGGAGCGGCCGTGATCGGCGTGGGCTTGGCCGTCGGCCTCCTCGCAGCCCTGGGTCTGACGGGCCTTCTCGAAGGCATGGTGTACGGCATCGAAGCGACGGATCCGGCGACCTTCGTGGCCGTACCGGCCTTATTCTTGATCGTATGCCTCGTCGCGACCTGGATTCCCGCCTCGCGAGCATCGCGAACGGAGCCCTCGGCGGCCCTCGTGGCCGAGTAGCCCTCGGGCACAGCCGCCTACAGGAGATAGCCCCCGTCCACCGGGACTACCGCACCGGTGATGTGGCGGGCGACTTCGGAGCACAGGAAGAGGATGACCGCCGCCACGTCCTGTGGGTCGCCGAGCCGGCCGAGGACGCTACGCTCGCGGGCTCGATCCATGATCTCCGCCGGCACCCGGTCCGTGAGCTGGGTGGTCCGGATATATCCGGGGGCGACGGCGTTGACGTTGACGTTCGACGGACCGAGCTCGACGGCAGCGCTCCTCGTCAGCCCGATCAACCCGGCCTTGGAGGAGCAGTAGTTCGCCAGGCCGAACTCGCTGCTCAAGCCGTGCACCGAGGACACATTGACGATCTTGCCGAACTCCTGAGCCCGGAAGTGGGGCGCAAGGGCCCGCGTGAAGTAGAACGCACCGGCAAGATTGGTGTCCATGACCGCGTGCCAATCTTCGTCGCTCATGTGCCACAACGCCCGATCACGACCGATTCCGGCGTTGTTGATCAGAAAGTGGGCGCCTCCGAGCTCCTTCATCGCAGTCGTGACGAACCCGGCCACCGCCTGTGCCGAGCGGACGTCACAGGCGGCGAAGAAGACACGCACTTCCATTTGCCGAAGAGTCTGCGCGACCTCCTCCGCCCGCTCGCGAGCCTCCGGCCCGTCGTCCAGGAAATTGAAGGCGACGTGGACGCCGTTCCGGGCGAGACCGATGGCCGTTGCCCGTCCGATGCCGCTCGACCCTCCGGTGACGATGGCCACTCGACCCCTGAGAGACCGCAACGGAATGATGGAGTCGGGCTGAGGCTCGGTCCCCACCTCGTCCAGGAGTTGTTCGACGGCTTCTTCCACACCGGAAGGTGAAGATTCGCGCAGAGTCGGCTCCAAAGGACCCGAGCCCCATTGGCCGTCGGTCATGCCGTTCCTCCGCGCCTGGCGTGTCGCACCTGCCTGCCTTCAACCAAGAAGACTACATCCTTCGCTACGTCGGTGGCGAGGTCGCCCACCCGCTCCAGGTTCTGAACGATGAGGATCACGTCCAGATCCGGAGATAGGTAGCGCGGCTGCTCCAACATGTGCGAGACGATGATTCTGAACGTCGCGGACCGGAGGTCGTCGATGCGCTCGTCGGCTTTGATCACGGCTTCGGCGGCCCCCGTGTCCCGGTTGATGAGAGCAGTCAAGGCCTTCGCAAGCGTGCGTTGCGCCAGGGTGCCCATCTCCCAGACCTGGGGCATGTCGGGCAACGGAGGGTGCTTTGATAGGCGGCCCGCAGCTTTGGCGATGTTCACCGCCTGGTCGCCGATCCTCTCGAGGTCGTTGGCGGCCTTGGAGGCAGCGAAGACAAATCGAAGGTCCCCGGCCAAGGGCCCCTGAAGCGCCAGCAGGGCCAAAACCCGCTCATCCAATTCGACTTCCAGGGCGCCGATCGCGTCGTCTGCCTTCCGGACGGCCTTCGCGGCTTCGATGTCCCGGTCTCGCAAGGCCCGAAGAGACCTCTCCAGGAGGTCCTCGGCCAGCCCCGCCATCTCGAGGACCCTTCCCTGCACACTGTCCAACTCGATCTGGAACGGGCTGCGCCTCTCGTTCGTCATCCGGCCCTCCGGGTGACGTAGGCTTCGGTTCACGCATCCCTGGGGTTGGTGAACATCGATTCGGTGGGCCCGAACTCTACGATCTGCCCCGCGTCCAGGCGGACACCTCCTCCCAGAGCCCCGCAGCCGACAAGGGTTCGCGGGAGGGTGCCGCCCCGAAGCGGGCTCAGCTCTCCTCTTTTTTGAACCGATAGCCAAAACCCCGTACCGTTTCGATGAGATCACCGGCGGCGCCCAACTTGGACCGCAATCGGCGGACATGCATGTCCACGGTACGCGTCTGGATTCGATCCGCCACCTCGGCATCCTTCCAGGCCTCCTCGAGGAGTTGACGGCGGGTCTGGGTCCGACCCCTGCACTCCAACAGCGTCTTGAGGAGACGGAATTCCGTCGGCGTCAACTTCAACTCCTCGCCGTCCAGGGTCACTCGCAACGCGCTCAGATCGACTTTCACGTCTCCCGCACGTAGAACCCGCCCTCCAGCGCTGGGGGCCTGGCCTTCCCCTTGGGCCCTTCTCAGAATCGCTTCAACCCGCAAGACCAGCTCCCGGGGGCTGAAAGGCTTGGTGACGTAGTCGTCGGCGCCCAGCTCGAGTCCCTGGATCCTGTCCTCCTGCTCGCGTTTGGCCGTGAGGACCAACACCGGCACGTCCCTTGTCGTAGTGTCAGCCCGGATGGCCCGGAGGATCTCGTCACCCGAAACCCCGGGAAGCATCCGATCCAGGACGACAAGGTCCGGGAGCTCACGGTGAAGGGCATCGAGCCCCTCGGCCCCGTTGGACGCGGTCTCCACCCGGTACCCATCGCGCGTGAGCTGGTAGGCGACCAGGGCCGCGATCTCGGCCTCGTCGTCGATGACGAGCACCCTCGCCGCGGGTCGGGGCTGCTTGGGGGTCTTGTCCTCTCCACTCACGGCGCCGGAGCGTTCCGGGTGGAGTTCACGATGGCCAGGATCTCGGCCGTCGAGAGGGTATGATCCGATGCCTTCGCCGTATTGAAGATCCGAGCGCATAGGTCCTCGTCATCTGCGTCCAGACCCCGGCTCTTGAGCCAGTATTTGACGTTGGACAGCCCGGACATGGGGCTGATCTCGATTTCCTGACTGCGTCCCACGAGGGAAGCAGGCACACCCGAGTAGATGCGGTCAGCCAACCAGGTGGCCCCCTTCGCCTCGGCCTTGATGATGGCCGCTGCGTGAACCCCGGTGGCGGTACGAAAGGCATCCGAGCCGACTACCGGATAGGTGCAGGGCACGGGTACCTGACAGGCCTCCGACGCGATCCTGCAGTATTCGGGCAGCAGGCTGAGGTCCGCCTCGTGGGCGCCGGCAAGGGTCAGGTTCACGAGCAACAGGTCCATCTGAACGTTGCCGACCCGCTCGCCCATCCCCAACGCCGTGCCGTGCACCTGGTCCACTCCGGCCTCGATGGCAGCGAGGGCGTTGGCGAGACCCAACCCACGGTCATTGTGTCCGTGCCAGTCCACCTTCACGGATTCCCCCGAGGGCGCCACGATCTCTTCCTTCACGAACCGGACCAGCGCGCGGGTACCCTCCGGCGTCGCGTGACCCACCGTGTCCGAGAGACAAATACGTCCGGCGCCCCACCCGATGGCATTCCCGTACAACGCCTTCAGGGTTTCCGGATCCGCACGGGTGGTGTCCTCCGTGACGAACATCACCGGCAGGCCCTCCCGTACACAGAAACGCACCGCTTCCTCCGATGTCTGGAGCATGCGGTCGACCGTCCACCCCTCGGCAAAGATGCGGATCGGAGATGAGCCGATAAAGGCACAGACCTCGATGGGAATTCCCACCTTCTGAGAGATCTCGACACAGGGCCGAACGTCCGCCAACACCGTCCTCGCGGCGCAGTTGGGGCGGAAATCCAACTTGCTGTCGACGATCTCCTGACAAAGTCGAGTCACGTCCTCGACAGCTCTCGGGCCGGCGCCGGGAAGGCCCACGTCCGCCGTGGCGATGCCCAGACCATGCATCAGATGCAGAAGGCGGATCTTGTCGCCTATGGGCGGGTCGGTCACGGAGGGCGACTGCAGGCCGTCCCGGAGTGTCTCGTCGTTCAATTCGACCGGCCGCGACCAGGGTAGATCCTGGGAATCCGCGTGGTTCCAGTCGTGGATGAGGTCGTCCCGGTCCATCGCCGCTCCGTTCATTGCGCGTTCCACTTTCACGTAAGATCGCGCCTTGGACGAAGGGGGGAAGCGGTGTTGCCGAGAAGGGAGCACCGTCACCCGGCGCCGGCCATCTTCCATGGGATCTCGTCGTAATATCGGAAGATCTCCAGGCCACCGGCGTGCTCCCCCAACGAGTCCTTGAAAAGCTGGGGGTCGTTCGGACGAGCCGCAAAGCGCCGGCCCGCAACCGGTAACGGATGGGTAACGGCCGTCACACGGTTCGGAGACGTCTGAAGGCCGCTTTCAGGGCCCCTTGGGGGTGTGGGGCCGAAGAGACGGGCGGTTCGGCCGGTTTCAGTCGCCGGCAACCACCTCGGAGTGATCGAGCACGCTGAGCGAGCCGTTGAACCCCTCGATCAAGGCCTGGGCACCCACGATGGAGTCCCTCAGGCGAGAGCCCGTCACCCGAGCCTCCCGTCCGATGATCACGTCTTCCAGATCGGATCCCTCGACATGAGCGCCGGCCTCAATGGTCACATTGGGGCCCACGCGGCTGCGGAGCACCTGCGCGCCGTCCTCGATCCGGGACTGAGGCGACACGTCGGACTCCTCCACCGTGGCGGAAGTGGCGACGCCACCTCTCGTGGTGGAAACGAGGTGCCGATTGGTGTCGAGCAGCGCATCGACCTTGCCGCAATCGTACCACCCCTCGACAGGGGCCGTTTCGATCAGCGACCCCTGATCGACCATGTACTGAAACGCGTCGGTCAGGTAGTACTCGCCGGACGGCCCGGGATCCGACGCTAGGGTGTGGTCGATCCCCTTGAACAGCAACTCGTGGTCGCGAATGTAGTAGAGGCCGATGTTGGCCAGCTTGGAGATCGGCTCGCTGGGCTTCTCGACGATGCGGGTCATATGGCCTTGATCGTCGGTGACGATGACGCCGAACCGCTGATAGTCCTCCACCTCCTTGGCCCAGATGATCCCTCCCTTGGAAGGATCCAGGGTCTTCGACAGCGACAGATCGGCATCGAACAGAGTGTCCACGAAGAGAATCAACAGGTCCTCGTCGGCCCAGGGACGCGCCAGGGCCACGGCCCCTGCCGTCCCGTCCTGCACTTCCTGAACGGTATAGTGGGGTTTGATCGAGGGATAAGCCTCGGCCATGTACCCGCGAATGGTGTCCTGAAGGTACCCGACGATGAACACGATCTCGTCCACGCCCAGCGCCTGGAGGTCATCGAGGATGTAGCTCATCACGGGCTTTCCGGCGACGTTCACCAGCGGCTTCGGGGTGAGGTGGGTGTGGGGCCGCAGGCGGGTGCCTTTCCCGGCGAGGGGAATCACTGCTTTCATGGCATGGGGCGGGGAAATGGGGGAGGGCCGTAGCGCGGGAGTGCCGGCAAAAGGTGGATCGTCCCGTTGACCCGAGCGGTCTTTGGAACCCAGCTTTGCAGGCGTCGACATCCCAGTATCGGTTGACGAACGCTTTCAGTCTACGGCCATCCTGTTCGGGAGGCGGTCTTGGGGATTTGGCGGGCTCTGACCCACAGTGCGGTATCGACCACCCCGGCTTCGGAAGACCCCGACCTCTGTGGAAGGACATACGCCATACCCTTCGGCGAGGTATGGGACGCGGTGGTGCGTTTGACGGCGGGCGGTCTCAAAGGATGGAAGATGGTCCGCTGGGACGACGACGTGGGCCTCGTCGAGGCAGAAGCCCAGAGCCCTCTTCTGACCATGACCGCGGACGTAGCCGTTTCCGTGACCCTGGACGGAAACGCCCAGACCCGGGTAGACGTGAAGGCCAGGAAGAGGGGTCGGGGGGGCGACCTGGGAGCGAACCGGCGCCGGGTGCGTCGCTTCGTGCGGGCCCTCGACAAGCAGCTCAACGCCTCCGCCGAACAGATCCTCCGGGTCGGCACCGCAGCCTGACCCTCCCGGTACGAAAGCCGACTTGCGGGAGGACTCGGAACCGGGAACCATGCCTTGGCCCCGCTCTCACCACGCCGGAAGAACTCATGCCCTACGGTACGCGCCCCACCGGCCCTCATTCCCCGGGCCGCCTCGCCAGTTTTTGCGTCT
>JAHEKK010000473.1 GCA_024638395.1 Gemmatimonadota bacterium
CTGCCGCCTTCCCCCGCGCCGCCCCACGAGATTGCCTGCCAGATCGACGGACACAGACAGGCCCGCCTCCTCCATGCGTCCCTGGGCGTAGCGCCGGGCTGCGAGGTCCTCCTCGCTGTACGCCAAGCGGGTGGTGCCGCCGTCGGGGGTGCCTCCGAACTCCCTCAGCTCTTCGAGGATTCGATTGACCCGTGCACCGTCGACCAGCGTGCGGCCCCCGAGGCGCCGGCGATTCAGGAGTGGCCCCTGGAGTCCAGGAGCTGCTGCAGCCGCCAGCATGCTGCCCGCGAATTGTCGCCGCGACAGCGTTGGTTTGGTGCCATCCTGATCTGATTGTCGCATGAACGATGGATGCGAACGGCGTCGACGCTGTCAAGGACCGGCGAACCCGCGGCGTGCGGTGGCCGTTGGAGTCGGGGCGACCTTTCCGGTCAGCGCTCCGTTTGGGTCATCCTCGGATTCCGGTCCTTCTCCGGATCCTCATCCAGTACGTCGGTGATCTCCGCCGCCAGGCGCATTCCCCTTCGTCCCGGCCGTCCGAGGAAGCGTGTCTGGTCTCCGACCAGGATCTGGACGGGGGTCGCGCCGAAATGGGGCGTGGTCATCAGCTGCCCCGGCTTCAGGTCGATGACTTCGGAAAGAGGCATGGGGAAGCTGGGAAGGCGAACCGAAACTTCCAGGCCGGCGGACCGGACCGTGCCTTCGGCCGACCGGCGGTCGGCAACCCGTGCGGGCGAGCTTTGCTCAGCGGAATTGGGCTGGCGGAGGTCCGAGGTGAAGAAGCCGTCCAGTCCGGCGAAGGGCAGGGCGACCGTGATGCTGCATTCCACGTCGCCGGCGATGACGCTCATGTCTGCGATGAGGTACGGCTCTTCCCGTGACGCCGCGCGAAGCATGTCGGGAATGGACTCGAAGCCCGCTTCCATGAACTCGAGCTCGGCGTACTCCTGCCAGACCTCGCCGAGCTGTGTGGCAGCCTTTGCGGCGACAATCTTGAGCACCTGACGCTCCATCACCGTCAGCGCCCGGTCGTGCAGTCCGACTCCGTGTCCCGGTCCACCCAGCAGACGATCGAGGAGGTAGTACGAGAAGTCGGAACCCATGGCGATCACGCAATTCTGCGATGGGCATTGGGTCACTTCGAAAGAATAGGCGGCGCATGGGGATCGCAAGGACATCTGGAATTCGCCATAGGTGAGCTGCTCCAGGGCGGCGAGGTTCATCTGGATCGGCGCTCTCGTGCGGCCGGCCAACCAGCCCTCGAACGTCTTCACGAAGAGAGCGTAGATCGCTTCCAGCGATCGTTTGCGGTCTTTCGAGACGCGAGCGGGACGCCGAAAGTCGTAGGCTTCCAGGTCTTCCCCGTAGCGATCCGGCTGGCGCAGCTTGGCGTCGGGGTCCATTGGATCCGTCGCCTCCCCTGGGGGATCTGCGCTCTCGTCCTTGATGGGGGTCTCAGCCATGTTGTCCATGTCGGGGGCCGTCGCCCCTGGCCTGGCCGCGGAGGCGGCGGGGTGCACGCTTCGGCCGTCGGGCGGCATCCTTGGATACGACGGTGCGAATCCTGTCCGGAAAGAGGAGTCGGGGCTTTCTTCGACCTCCCAACGAGGAAACTTGAGATGGAACTGCCTTGGATGGTGCGAACGGAGACGGGGGGGCGCCGGGCCGCGAGGGCCGGGAATCAGGGGAACCGAACCCCTTCGGCGAACGGGATCGGGCGGCCCGGTTGGACGGTCCTGTCGATCCTGTTCCTGATCCCATGGTGCCCGGGTTCCGCGGCGTCGCAGGTTCGGCTCTGCGAAGGGGCGGTGGATCATCTTCGGGAGTCCGCCGGCATGGCCACGGTCGTCGAGGAGGAGAACATCGACGATTGGCGGCTCGACCGGACGATCGCCGGGTGCCGCGTCACAGCCGCGGGCCTGACCCGCCAAAGCCTCCGGACCGAGGCAGCGGCCTTCTACGACGGTCTTCGGGACGCCGGGTGGACCCGAACCCCGGATCCTCAGGACGCACCCAATGAAGCCTCTCTCCGTTTTCGAAATCGGGGTGTGGACTGCCTGTTCAATGTCTACGACGGCGGGCTCCTGGGGACCGACGCCGAACTGACCGTGGACGATGAGCGCGTGCCCGGACCCGGCCAGCGGCGGTACAACGTGCTCGTGCTTTGCACGCCTGCGGAGGATACGGAACCGGGCGACTGATCTCGACCTCCGGGCTCGCCGGGGACCGGGGCCGTGGCGCTTTCGACAAGTCCCGACGGCCCTGTGCGGACACTCCCGTGGAAATCCGATGCAACCCTACGTGAACTAGGGGTATCGAACATGTGTATCCATAGGCCACCTAGGGGGGACGTTCATGGCGGGAAGCAATCTCTTCACGGGCACGCTCGATCTTCTGATCCTGCGAGCTCTCAGGGGCGGTTCGGATCACGGGTATGGGATCGGTGCCTGGATTCGGGAAACCGGTGGTGACGTCCTCTCCGTGGAAGAGGGCGTCCTCTACCCGGCCCTTCATCGACTCGAGGCCAGGGGATGGCTCAAGTCGCAGTGGGGCCGGAGCGAAGCAAACCGCCGAGCCAAGTTCTATTCGCTGACGGCGTCCGGCCGGAGAGCGCTGGCGGAGGAGACCGCCCGATGGACACGCCACGCCAAGGCCGTCGACACGGTCCTCTCGTCGGAAGGCCGATAGGGATGGGCCGGTTCCGGAGGGTCGCGCGAATGTTCCGTCTGGCCGACTTCAGGCGGAGCCGTGAAGAGGATCTGCGTGAGGAGATCGACTTCTACATCTCCATGCGGGCGAGTGAGTTGGTGCGCCAGGGCATGGCCGAAGAGGAGGCCCTCGCCGCGGCGACTGCGGCCTTCGGAGACAGGACGCGGATCGAACGAGAGGCGCTACGGGTGGGTCAGCGAAGGTCGTCCGGGGCGGGAGAAAGGGTGATGAACGTGCTCAGGCAGCTACAACAGGTCACGAGGGGACTGGTTCGTAGGCCGGCATTCACGGTCACCGTGCTCGGCACGTTGGCACTGGGGGTGGGAGGCAGCACCACCATGTTCACGGTGGTGGATTCCGTGCTCTTCGAGCCGCTTCCCTACGCGAATCCCGATCGCCTGGTCGAGGTGAACGAAACGTCGTCCAGGACGACCAACCGGAGTTCGGCTCCCCTCAACTACCTGGACCTACGCAGCGGATCTTCGCGGCTCTCCCACGTGACCGCGTACCGGGTCAGGGCGAGGAACCTCCTCGGGGAGGGTGAGCCGGAGCGGCTGGTCGCGGGGAACGTGTCGGCCAACTTCTTCGTGACGTTTGGCGTGGCGCCCGTCGCCGGTCGGGTGTTTGACGTCACGCCGGCCCGCGCAGGTGACGCCCGCTCCGTGGTCCTGAGTCATGAGCTCTGGATCCGCCGTTTCGGCGGCGACCCGGGAGTCGTGGGACGGACCATCAGCCTCGACCGAGAATCGGTGACCATCGAGGGGGTCATGCCTCCGGGCTTCCGCGTGCCCGAGGACGCGGACCTGTGGATCAAGGCCTGGGGGGACGTCCCCGACATCGGCGTCGCGCCCTCGGAGGATCATCTCCAAATGCGGGACGCTTGGTACTTCCAGACCGTCGCGCGCCTTGCCCCCGGAGTGACTCTGGACCAGGCCCAGGCC
>JAHEKK010000474.1 GCA_024638395.1 Gemmatimonadota bacterium
CTCTTTTTCTGGTGCTGTGGGACGGGCGCACACCAGGTAAGAAGGCTCTGGACCTCCGGGTGGTCCGGTTGAACGGGGAGCCTCTGACCCTGTTCCTCTCTCTGGAACGGGCCGGTGGTTATGCCGCGGGGTTGGCCACGGGCCTTTTGGGTTTTGCACAGATCTGGTGGGATCCCAATCGCCAGGCCATCCACGACAAGATTGCCGAGACTGTGGTCATTCGGGATTCACTTCCACCTCCGGCATGGGCGTCGGCCGAAAGGCTGTCTCGTGTCGGTACTCCACCGAGCGAGAGGAAACCATCCAGGTGAAGTCGACCGACGAAGACGGGGGGAGCTTGGACCGGTTTCAGGACCGCGTGCTCATCACGGTTCCGGTTCGCCGCAACAAGAAGCTCGAACAACTCATCGAGGCCGTGAATGCGGATGACGACCTGTATGGTCTGTGGACGGCGGCCAACGTCACTGCCATCGACCGCCTGGGGATGACGGATCACGGTCCCGTTCATGTCAAGATTGTCATGAACATTGCCGTGAAGATGCTCCGACTCCTCATCGAAGCCTCGGTGCAGCCATCCGTGGTACGTGACTACGGTCTCGAGACCGAGGACGCGGAAGTCATTGTCGCCCTCGCTGCCCTGCTCCATGACGTGGGGATGTCGATCCACCGGATGGATCACGAGAGCTTCTCGTTGTTCATCGCGGATCGAAAGCTCCGAGAGTTGCTTCCGGCCGTGTACGGTGGGCCCGTCGCCACCGTCGTGAGATCCGAGGTGCTCCACGCCATCATCGGCCATCGATCGGGAGGCTCGCCCCTCACGCTCGAGGCGGGGATCGTCCGCATTGCCGACGCTCTGGACATGGCGCAAGGACGGTCCCGCATACCCTTTGAAGCGGGGTCGACCAGCATCCACTCCGTTTCGGCGGCGGCCATCGACAGAGTGTCGATCGAAAGGGGTGAGGTGAAGCCCGTGCGCATCGTCATCGACATGACCAACTCGGCGGGCGTCTTCCAACTCGACCAGCTCTTCAGGTCGAAGCTTCAGGGGAGTGGGATCGAAGGGTTTGTCGAGGTCAAAGGCAAGCTGGACGGCGAAACGGAGAAGAGCCTCGTGAGGGAGTACAGTCTCTAGGAGCGCCCTGCCCGAGTCCGGTGGGTCTCGCAGAGGAGGGGCGCTGCCGGGCCCTGAATGCCCGTCGATCCCCACGGGGCGTAGGACCGCGCTGGCGGAACCGGAGGGTCTGCGCCAGGATTGGTTGAGCGCCGGCGGGGGTCTCAAGAGCCTTGCTCCGGCGTTGGGCCGACGTAGGTGTCGGCGACGGAGTCTCAAGAGTGGACTCCCGGTGGTCCAGTGCTACGGGCGCACCGTGGATAGGCAATCTCATGGAAGGACGCATCAGCACATGAAGAACGACATAGAAAGCTCCCGGATCCCGCCATTGGCTGCGCTCCTCGCCATCGGCCTCGCGGTGGGATGCGGAGGTGGGGGGCCGGGCTCCGGATCCGGTGACGAATCGCGCTCCCAATCCGTGCCGGCCGGAATGCTGGCCGACGGTGGCACCGAGCAGTTGCCCCCGGCCATGGAGCACTCCATCGATGACCTGGGGTTCGATCAAGGCCAGGCTGAGGCCCCGATCAAGATCGTGGAGTTCAGCGACTTCGGGTGCGGCTACTGCCGGCGGTTCCACACAGAGATCTTCCCAACGCTGGAGAAGGAGTGGATCGACAGCGGGAAGGTGCAGTGGAAATACGTCACCTACGTGAGCGGCATGTTCCCCAACGGACTCCAGGCCGCATTCGCCGCGGAGTGCGTCGGCGAACAGGATCGCTTCGAACCCATGAAGCAAATCCTGTATGAGCGGCAGCAGGACTGGAAGAACCACGACGACCCGTACTCCATCTTCGAGGGCTACGTCGAGGAGCTGGGCTTGGACCTCTCCACATACCAGTCCTGCTTGGCTGAAGACCGGAGGCGCAGCCGGGTCCGGAGCGGGGTCCTCACCGGCGCCCGCCTGGGTGTCCGTGGCACGCCGTCCTTCCTGGTCGACGGATACCCCCTCGTTGGCGCCCAGCCCCTGGAGATCTGGAATGAAATCTTGACGGCCCGGATGAGCGAGCTGGAGGCCTCAAGCCAGGACTGAGTCCTTCCCGGGGATGTCTGGGGGCGGGGTCAAATGCCGGGTTCAGGGGTTCGCACCAGCGGGCGCCCACCGGGCGTCGTGATCCCGATGCCCAGCCTGGTGGCCTCGAAGCCGGCAGACGCACCCACCGGAGTCGGCGGTGATCACATGGTCCGGTGCGGCGTTGCCCCCAGGGGGTGGCGGGTCTCCGCTCACGGGTATAGAATGCTCCGTTCCTTGAAGGTCGCTTGAGGGGAAGTGTGCGCCCGGCGGTGGCCTTTCGGGGACTTGGTTTTTTTTGCGAAACGAGAGCTGGTGACGTACAGGTGGTGTTGTAGGTGTTGGCAGGTTCAGTTCCAGGCGGACGCGCCCCCGGCGCCGTCCTCCCCAGGCGCTATGCTGCGTCCCCTTCTCCGGGCTCTTTCAGCCCGACCGACGACCCCCGTCTTCGCCCTATGAGCTTCGGCTCTGCTGGCCGGTGGATTCCGAGATGGACCCCGCTACCTCCCGGCTCTCGTACCATGGAATCCGTCTAGAAGAACGGGAGAAAAACAAGTATGCAGGTCGTTCGGTATCGCGCCATCGTGTTCGGGGTGTGCCTAGCCGTCATGCTGACTTCAGCGTGTGACGCCGTTCCTCCAACGCAGAACCCGGTCGTCGGTCTCACCAACCGCCAACAACTGACCATCGATCCTCCGATTGCCACACTGATCGAGGTCGGAGAGTCGATGCAACTCCGCGTCTCGGTGGATGGCAAAGCAGGCGCCGTCGACCTGCGCGGTGTCACATGGCGTAGCGCGGACCCCAGTGTGGTGCAGGTGGACGAATCGGGCACGATTCGGTCCGCGGCGTCCGGAGTGACCGAGGTGGTCGTCAACTACCTGGGGACCGAGGCCCACGCGATGGTCTACTCGGCGCCCAAGTTCGCGGGCATCAAGCTCGAGGGCGTGGAAGAGCTCACGGTAGGCGATACCGCCACGTTCCAGGCCTACCTGATCGACGAGGACGGAAACCCGAAGGCCGGTCCCCCGGTCAACTGGAAGTCGTCCGAGGAAGACGTGGCGACGGTCGACGACGATGGCCTCGTCACCGCTCTAGCGCAGGGCGAAACCGAGATCCGGGCGAAGGCCGCGAGTTGGTCGGCGGCCATGGTGGTGAGCATCGTGCCAGCCCAGGACCCGGATGGAGATCCGGATCAGGACCCGGATCAGGATCCTGACCAGAGCCCGGACAACGACGACAACTCCGCCCGGCTGGACCGGGCCTTTCCAGGAGCTGAGGGGTACGGAGCGGAGGCTACGCTTCGCTGCGACCGCTCCGATGTCCAGGTGCTGAAAGTCACGAACACGAACGGGTCCGGCCCCGGCAGCTTCTACGACGCACTGGAGCGGAACGACCCGGACAGGATGTCCGTCGTCGTCTTCGAGACGGGGGGCACGATCCGGACGTCCTACCGCATCAAGAAGGGTTGCATCTACGTCGCGGGCCAGACCGCTCCCGGTGACGGGGTGCAGATCCACAATCCC
>JAHEKK010000475.1:0-387 GCA_024638395.1 Gemmatimonadota bacterium
CGGGTATCGGGTCGGGTCCGGGCGTGTGGGTCACGGCGGCGGCCCCCGCCCGCGCCGCCTCTCTGACGTCCTGCCACGTCCCCACGTGTACCACGGTCTTGAGGCCATGCTCTCTTGCCGTGGCGATCACGGCCTCCAGCGTGGGCCGGTCCACCGTGGGCATGGACCGTCCTCCGTAGCTCTGGTTGTCATAGACGATCTTCACCACGTCTGGACGCTTCGGGGCCAGCTCCGTCACTTCACGGCGGGCATCCTCGGGAGTGTCGACCAGGCGGGTCGGGACCCCGTACTCGGAGCAGTGGCCGTTCGTGGCGGTGAGGCACGGCCCCGCGGCAAGCAACTCCGCTCCGGATCCCCCCTCGTTGTTCTGATGGTCCCGGAAGCCCA
>JAHEKK010000475.1:409-3645 GCA_024638395.1 Gemmatimonadota bacterium
GGGCTGAAGAGGTCCAACACGAAGGCGACGCCATTGTACAGCGCGGCATTCGCTGTGCCCTGAGGCCCCAGAACCTGTGGCGCCCCCGTCGGCGACGAGTTCCCGAAGGAGTGGGTATGCATGTCCGCCAGCGCGGGCATCACGAATCCGCCCCCGACGTCCATCACCTCCCCGGCGAACCCCGTGGGGAGATCGTCCACCACACCCACCACCACCCCGTCGTCGATCAGCAAGACACCGGGCCGGGCTGATTCGTCGGCCGGGTTCAGGATGGTGCCGTTGACCACGGCCAACTCCTGGGCGGAGATACCCGGCGCGCTCAAGCACCACCCCACCAGCGTGGTCAGGGCGATCACCATCTGTGGACGTCGTCGATGCACGAAGGACCTCCGGGTCGGGAGCTGTGGACGTTCCGGAGCAAACTCGGGTAGGGGAGCGGGGCCCGCAAAGGGCAAGGCGCTGCCGCCTTGTCGGGGCCTTCCCCAGCCCGTACGCTAGCCCGACCACCTGCCTTCAATCTCTGGCGCACGGAACGCAACTCATGCGACGCTCGTTCTCCTCCAGCACCCCTCTTCGGACTATGGCCCTGGCCGCTCTGGCCCTGGTACAGGTCGCCGGCCCGTTGGCGGCCCAGTCCATCGCCTCTCCCGAGGACTACTTCGGCCACGTGATGGGGGCCGACCGCACGTTGGAGGGATGGGACCGTCTCGTCTCCTACTACGAGACCGTCGGGAACGCGAGCGACAGGTTGATGGTGCACGAAGTCGGGGTCTCGACGCTGGGGAACCCCTTTCTGGTCATCTTCGCGTCCTCGCCCGAGAATCTGGCCAACCTGGAAAGGCTGAAGGCCCTCAACGCCGTGCTGGCCGACCCCCGCGGACGCAGCCAGGCGGAGATCGACGAAGCCGTCCGGGACGGGAAGGTGGTCTTCGTACAAGCCTATGCCCTGCACTCGACGGAGGTCGCCGCGAGTCAGTCGGCCGCCGAGATCGTCTACGACTTCGCAACGCGCACCGATGAAGAGATGGAGCGCATCCTCGACGAGACCGTCTCGATTCTCGTCCCCGGCATGAACCCGGACGGCATCAACATCGTGACCGACTGGTACAACCGCTGGGTGGGCACGGAGTACGAGGCGGCAGGGCTTCCGGAGCTCTACCACCACTACATCGGTCATGACAACAACCGTGACGCGTTCATGCAGAACACCGTCGAGTCCCAGTACGTGGCCGAGATCCTGTTCCGGGAGTGGCAGCCGCAGGCGTTCATCGACCACCACCAGATGGGCTCCTACACGGCGCGGATCTACCTGCCCCCCTACGCCGAGCCCATCCGGCCCGGCGGGGATCCCCTCGTGTGGAGAGAAATGGCCTGGTACGGGGCCCACATGGCGTACGCGATGGACGAGCACGGTCTGCCGGGCGCGATCGGCTCGGCCATCTACTCGGGCTGGGGGCACTTCGGCTTCCACTGGATCACACCGTTCCACAACATCGCCGGTATGCTGACCGAGTCCGCCAGCGCGCGCCTCGCGACCCCCCTGTACGTGCATCCGGATCAGTTACGCGGATCCCGCCAGCTCCCGGAATACGAGGAACAGACCACGTTCCCCAACCCCTGGGAGGGTGGCTGGTGGAGAGTGCGAGACATCGTGGAGCGGCAGATCCTGGCCACCTTCTCACCTCTGGACCTGGCTGCCAAGAACCGGGAGACGGTCCTCCGCAACGCCTACAACAAAGCGGCTCGTCAGACCGAGAGGGGCGCCGAGGACGACGTGAAGGCCTTCCTCATTCCCACCGCCCAGCACGATGCTCTCACCAAGGAGAAGATGGTGAGCAAGCTGCTGGGTCAGGGGATCTCGGTGGACCGGGCCACTTCAGCCTTCACGCACGAGGGTCGCGTCTACGAGGCCGGGACCTACGTCGTTTCCATGGCCCAGCCGAAGCGGGGCGTCATCCGTTGGCTCCTGGGCCAGACCTTCTACCCGGACAACTCCTACACCCGGGACCGTTCCGGAAACCCCATCCGTCCCTACGACATGTCCACGGACAACCTGGCCGAGTTCATGGGCGTTCGGGTCGATCCTGTCGCCACCCCGGTGACGGCCATGACGACGCCGGTTTCGGACGTGGAGGGCGCGGCCGGCCCGGTTCGCGGAGGCGCCGCCGGGTATGTGTTGGATGGACGGCTGAACGACGCCTTCAAGGCGGTGAACCGCCTCTTCGATGCCGGGATCGACATCCGGCGTGCGTCCACGAACGGGGTCGGCTTCCGGGCGGGGGATTTCGTCGTAGGGCCCGCCGCCGACGCCTCCGCACTCCAGACGGTCGCCGGCGCCACGGGAGTGAGCTTCGCACCCCTCGAGACCGACCCGGAGGAAGGAGCTTTCCCGGTCCGCCAGCAGCGCATCGGCATGTTCCAGCGATACCACGGCGGGAACATGGACGAAGGCTGGACTCGATGGTTGCTCGAAGACTTCGACTTCGACTACTCCACGATCATGGACGACGAGATCCTCCGTGGAGACCTCCACGAGCGATGGGACGTCATCATCCTCCCCTCCGACTCCAAGACCATGATGGTGGAGGGCCGGTCCGACGACGACGACACGCCGCCCGACTACCGAAGCGGTTTTGGTGAAGCGGGTGTCGCGGCCCTCGACGCCTTCGTGGAGAACGGGGGTACGCTCGTGACTTTTGCGGAGGCCGGCGACCTCCCCCTCGACGAAATGGACCTGCCGGTGAGCGACGCCGTGAGGGGCGTGTGGGGAAACGAGTTCTGGGCGCCGGGATCGACCCTCAAGATCGAGGTCGACAACTCGTCTCCCTTCACGTGGGGCATGCCCGAACACGCGCTGGCCGCCTATCTGGCCGGCGGCCAGGTATACGAGACCGTCCCCGGAGGCGGCAGCGCAGACGTCAAGCGTCTGGCGACCTACCCGGAGCGGGACATCCTCCAGAGCGGCTGGCTACTCGGTGAAGAGACCATTGCCCAGAAGGCGGCGATGGTCGCCGTCGAGAAGGGCGCCGGCACCGTGTTGATGATCGGCTTTCGGGCACAGCACCGGGCTCAGACCCACGGCACGTTCAAGCTGCTGTTCAACGCACTGGTGGACCGCCCCGAGAGCTCTCCCCGGATCTTCTGAGGGCATGTCCCCCTGGGGGTCACTCGGCCCGGAAGGCCTCGGTCGGTGGGATGCGGGAGGCTTTTCGGGCCGGCAGAACGGTGGCGACCAC
>JAHEKK010000022.1 GCA_024638395.1 Gemmatimonadota bacterium
CTTCTTTCACGAGCGCCCCGGGGAAGGCCGGCTCGATGGGCGCAAAATCGGCCGGGAACGGATCGGCCCATCGGGTCACACCGATGGAGTGCGACATGGCGGGGTCGGCGTTGCGGAAGTCCACTTCCAACTCGGCACCCAGGGGGACCAGGATCCTCCCCGCTCCGCCGTAGAGGCCGTTGAAGTTCCAATAGCTGTTCTCAGCGGACTCGCCGGCGATGATCTCGATGACGATACGGTCGTTTTCGCCGGATCGAATCACCGGGGCGTGGTCGTCGGCTTCCGCCACATCGTTCCGGTCTTCGTTCGCCGCATCGGGGGCGCCGCAGGCGAGGGGGACGAGAGCGATGGCCATGGCCCGGACGGTCCATGCCTTCGCGACTCCCCGCACCGCTCCAGAGATTGCCAACGTCATATGTTTATATGTGTCGGCCGGTTCGGTAGGTCAAGCGGCCGGGGGCATCCGCGGGTTCCGGCGGGTGAGGGGAAAGGGGGGCTCCCAGGAAGGGGGCGGGGCACCCGAAGCGGTCAGGCCAGGTCGCCTGAGGTGTTGCCCAGCGCGCCAACAGGCCGAACGTCGTCGGCCATGCGCCTGAAGTTCCGGGCCGTGCGCACATCACCCCGGTTCTCGGCCCGGCGGGCCGCCCGTAGGAGGTAGCGGATCTTCGACTCGGATTTCATGGTAGTTCTCCTGAACGACTTGCCATTTTCAACACCGACGTGGCCTCGAGTGTTCCGGTTTCATTCCGGATATCGAGTACGTGTCGTCGCCTTCGAGAATTAGACGATTGAAACCCGAATTCCGTCACGGGCGAGTTCGCGCCCGGCAACGCGGCGGCTCGACGAAGCTCATCGCCCTGGCTGCTCTAGCAGCGTGCGTGTCCCACCTTGGGGTATCGGCCCAGGAACCGCCCTTTCTGAACGGCATCGACTTCGACGAGCCCACCGAGTCGCTCCGGCTGCCGCCCTCACTCCGTGAGATCTCGGGGCTCGCCTTCCTGGACTCGCGCCTTCTGGCCCACAACGACGAAGACGGTTTCCTGGTCGAGCTGAACAAGGAGGACGGCTCCGTGGTGAGATGGACACACCTGGGGCCGGACCGGGTGCTCGGCGACTTCGAGGGCGTGGCCACTCGAGGCGACTCCTTGTTCATGATTACCAGCGGCGGAACCCTGGTCATGTTCGAGGAGAGCGTCGACGATCATCCCGTGTCCTACGTGGCCACACCTACTCCTGCCAAGGACATTTGCGAAGTCGAGGGCCTCGCGTCCGGCCTGGACGGCCGACTCTGGGCGGCATGCAAAACCAATCGCGACCGTGCCCTGAGAAACGGCCTGCGCATCCTTGCCCTCGATCCAACACGGCCGGATGCCCCGCTGCAGACCGTCGTCGAAATGACCGCGGGACAGCTCGAGTACTTCGGCGTCGAAGGCCTTCGCCCGTCGGCCATCGACGTCCTGCCCGGTGGCCACACCCTGGTCCTGTCGGCGAGGGGACGGCTTCTACTCGAGCTGGATACCCGGGGGCGCCCGGTCGCATGGGTCGAGCTGTCCAAGTCCCGGCATCCGCAGGCCGAGGGGCTCGCCGTGTCACCCGACGGCGCGCTATGGATCGCCGACGAAGGCGGGAGGGGAAGAGGCAGGTTGACTCGCTACGGGCCCCGCGAGGAAGGGTGAGACGAGGTCAGCCGCGCCGGAGGAGTACGGCCGTGGAGTTGTCGGGCCCACCCCGCTCGTTGACCGCTTCCACAAAGGCTCTCACCACGGTTGCAGGGGGCCAGATCCGGCCCCGGACCAGCATTTCGCCGATCTCGCGGTCATTCAGGACCGCGGTTACCCCGTCTGAGCAAAGGAAGAACTGGTCCCCCGCCTCGAGGGCACCCTCCAGGAGCTGCGGGGCCACGCCCTCGCTCATTCCCAGTACCTGACTGAGGATATGACCGAAGGGATGGCGGGCAGCTGCCCGGGGGGGGATGCGCCCTTCGTCCACATGCTCCTGCAGCAGCGTGTGGTCGCGGGTGAGCTGGCTGAATACGCCCCGGCGAAGGAGATAGGCTCTGGAATCCCCGACGTGACCGACGGCGAAACGCCTGGCCTCAGCATCCGCCAGTAGGACGGTGACGGTCGCCCCGAGCCCCGCATCCGCGGGGTGAGCCAGCCCGTGCCGTCGGATCTCCATATGGGCGGTCTCGATAGCGTCGCCAAGGAGTGCCAGGACGGACGCCGAGTCCCAGGGGCTCCAGCGCTCGCGACCGCCGCTCCCGACTTCGAGAGCGACTTGTTCTACCGCGAGCCGGCTGGCCACATCTCCTGCCGGAGCGCCCCCCATCCCGTCCGACACGACTGCCAGACCCAGCCCCTCGGAAAGGAAGAACGCGTCTTGGTTGCTGGGACGGATACGGCCTACGTCCGTAGCGCCGCCACCTGAGAACCCAGCACGAGTCAAGCTTCCCCTCAAGGGACCCGCCCTGCTCTGAAGGACACGGGCGCGCAGACTGGCCCTGGCGGCCATCCTGTGCAACGAACTGCGGAAGACGCGGGAACATGAAGTATAGGGTTAGACCCCCTCGCCTTCGCAAGGGAGTCGGAGCCGTCGGGGAGCCCCGGAGTCGTCTTCGATGCTTCCTCAGTCCGCGCGGGCCCCGCCTCGGGTCCTCACGCTGCAATACGCCCGACAGGATTCGAACCTGTGACCTCTGCCTCCGGAGGGCAGCGCTCTATCCAGCTGAGCTACGGGCGCGCGAAGGGCGTAATGATCTCCACGCCGCGGTTGGCCCGTCAAGGCCGGCAGCGACCGTCGATCCCCCACTGGCTGGTGGCACTCGGGCCCTCTCCGCCGCTCCTTGTGCCTGAATTCGGCCCCGAAGCACCTGGCGGGCACGCCGTCAACGTCGGAAGACGCGCCCCGTAAGCCGAGTTCTGTCCCCGCGCGAGCGCGGGTGAGGACCATTTCTCTAGGGCCCGGATCGCTCCGGGTCTCAAGCGGCCTACCCGGGACTCAGGTGAAGCGGACCGCTTCTCGCCCCTGCTTGGCCTTGCTCCTGGTGGGGTTTGCCGTGCGACCTCCGTTACCGGAGGCCCGGTGCGCTCTTACCGCACCCTTTCACCCTTGCCTGTGCCCGAAGGCCATCGGCGGTCTGCTCTCTGTGGCACTTTCCGTCGCCTCGCGGCGCCCGGGCGTTACCCGGCACCCTGTCCTTCGGAGCTCGGACTTTCCTCCGAAAGCGACTCTCAGGGAGTCCTCCCGGCGGTCCTCTCGGGCGCGTCTTCCGACCCCAAGGATCGCCCAGACACGAATAGGGCGCCAGACCCGGCTATAGCGCATCGCGAAAGTCTTGCCAAGGCTCAACCGACCCTGGATAATGACTGTGTCCCCTTTTGAAAGTCTCGTGTGCACCGGACGTTCGCAGCGCTGCTCCCGACGAGGGCAACCCGGAGGGTTCAGCAACGCACCGAGGAAGCGAGGCGAAGCTGTCCGGGCGGCATTGGCGTCCGGCGCCACATGGCCGTGGAGGGGGGACAACGACGACCCCAAACGAGAGTTCCCCCCTTCACGACGCTGATGAAATCCAAGGCTCCAACCGCCCTCCGGGCGGCTCTGCTGACGGGCGCAGTCCTTTTCGGCGGTCCTTTCGACGCATGGGGTCAGGCGGACGCCCCTCCCGCCGAGGACGCCATCGTGGTCTACCTCGTCCGCCACGCCGAGACGGCCGACAATGGCACCCCCGACCCTCCCCTTTCCGTCGCCGGCCAGATCAGGGTCCAGACGGTCCGAGCCATCCTCGGCAATGCAGGGCTGACCCACGTCCACTCAACGGATTATCAACGGACCAGGGAGACGGCCAGGCCCATCGCCGAGGAAGCGGGCGTTTCCGTGCTCCCCTACGATCCCTCGGACCTGGAAGCCTTCGCGGCCGAACTCAGTTCGACGCCAGGCCGACACCTCGTCGCCGGGCACAGCAATACCACGCCCCAGCTCGTCGAAGCCCTTGGAGGCGAGTCCCAGGGCGAGATCGACGAAATGGAATACGACCGGCTGTACATCGTCGTGCTTCCCCCGGGTGGCCGGCCCGTGACGACCCTGCTCCGCTTCGGTGAACCCTACGTACCCGGCCAGGACTTCGGCCTGAGGGCCTCGCCGCCCCCTCCATCTCCCAGGGGCTCCGGGAGCTGACCGGCTTCGGGGCGACGTACGCTTGGCCAGCCCAAGAGTCGTGACGGTCAGAAGTTGATGACCAGGGCCACCGTGAACACGCGGTCAAACTGGTCCAGCGGAACGGACACCGTCCCGAGGGGGGCCCCAGCAGCGGATTCCAGTGGGACTCCGACCAACGACGGCTCATTGTCGAAGAGGACCTGAAGGGTCGTCTTGAGGGCCAGATTGTCGCTCATGGCGACGGCCAGCGAGTTGACCCAATCAGCACGGAAGTCCTCGGTCCGGTCCGCGTTTTCGTCGAGCACCAGTGCGCTGATCCATTCGCTGTTGTCGGTGAGTTGCCGCCAGTAGTCGACCGACACCTGCACGCCCAGGAAGTTGCCCGCTACGGCCGGGTTGGGCACTACGTCGTCCTGTTTGGTGTACGTCACGCCATAGGCGGTGGCGAGTTTCTGCACGTCGCTGTCGATCCACTGGTTGGACAGCCCGGCCACGCCGACGTACCGAGCGTCGATTCCCGCGAAGGTGTTTCGAAGCCACCCGGCTTTGACGAAGAGGGCCGACCGGTCGGATATCTCCCTGTCGGCGCGCACCCGGGCGTAGTAGTTCTCGGCAGAGACCCTGGAATCCGATGTTTCGGTCAACTGAAAGGCGTCTGAGGAGCCGACTGCGAGGCGTGTCGTCGCGGTGGTGGAAGTACGGATGCCCCCCAACTCGATCTTGAGCAGCGTCGACCCCCAGTCGCCCGACAGGAGGTTGGCGACACCAAGGGTCGCCGATTCGGCATTCCCTCCCGTCTGCACGAAGCTCAGCTCACTGGCTTTGGTCCAGGTACTGTCCTCCTCCTCCTCCTGGGCCGCGCCAGCATCCGCCACGAGGCCCATCACGAAAAGGGGAATGAAGGCCCGCAATACCACTGACCGGTTGGTGCGTCTAAGCATGAAAGAAACCATCCTCTGGTTTTATTGGTTTTCGTGATTCGATTGGCTACTGCTTGACTACCTGCTCCAGCAACACCGTGTTGGCCACGGCGATCGTCTGTCCATCGCGCTCCAGGAGGATCTGGGTCGGCGTGACCCCGACCAGGACACCACGCTCTCCCGCCACCTCGATGGGCTCGCCGATGGACAAGGTCTTCCGCGCATAGAAACCAGCGAGGATGTTCCTCGTGATGTCTCGAGAGCCCAGTCCGAAAGACAGGCCGAAAGCGAGCGCTCCCGCCGCCAGCACCGCGGCCGCGAAGAGCCGCACCATCACCGTGTCGATCTTGAGCTGGCCAATGGCCATGATGCCGAGCACGAAGAACAGCACCGCCGAGACCACACGACCCAGGGCCGGCGCAAAATCGATCCCGGAATTGCCGGCGGCCTCGGCGACGGTTCGACCCGCGACCTGACTGGCCGCGCTCCCGAGAATCAGGATGAGGAGAGCCGCGATGATGTTCGGGAGGTATGCCATGAACGACGCGATCGCGGAGGAGATCGCGTCCAACCCGAGAGCGTCCGCGCCGGTCCGGGCAAACAGCACGAGCAAAAGGAAGTAGGCGAGTCGGGGCACGAAGAGATTGATGGACTGGCGCACGCCGACCTTCTGCAACGCCTGATCGATCCCGACCTTTGCCACCAGGGAATCGAAGCGTATCCGGGTGAGCATACTTCGAAGCACCCGCTCGACGATCTTCGCCGCGACGAGCGCAACGATGATGAGGACCAGCCCCAGGACCACACGGGGGGTCCAGTCGATCAACGACTGAACGAGATCCTGCCACGTCTGGGTGAGCTGTGCCTGCAGGTTCATGGCTGATCCTCGCGTTTCGGCCCCCGGACCCCGATGGTCTCGAAGGCCATCTTCAGGAACTCGACTACCACATCAATGACCTGACGAACCGATAGATCCGCCACGTCGGAGACAAACAGGCGGCGCTGGATCGACGCCCTCACTCTCCCGTGGAGCCCGGCCGGAGGGTCCTCGAAGAGAGTTGAGAGCTCTTCGATGGGAGGCTGGTCCTCTTCGCCGTGGTTCCGGCCATCGAAATCGTCATCCATGGATTCCCCTTTCTCAAGCAGCGGAGGGGGAGGTCTTGGGGGGCTCACCCTTCAGCTCCGCGAAGCGGGACCGGAAATCATCTCTTCCCCGGGCGATCCGCATCTTCACGGCAGAGAGTCCGATCCCAAGTTCGTCGGCGATCTCCTGATAGCTGAACCCATCCATGTCCCGCATGATCAGGGGCACCCTCAAGGTCTCGCTCATCCCGTCGAGGACAGCCCGGATGACCGCGCGCTGATCCATCCGATCCAGGTTGGCGAGCGCGTCAGGCTTGATGGACAGTTCTGCCTCGCCTGAATAGACGGGGTCATCCACGTCCACCGTGGGATGTCTTTTCTTGTTCAGATAATTGATGCAGTGGTTGGTCTTGATTCGCTGGATCCACGTGGCGAACGAGGACCGCCCCTCGAATCGGTGCAGCGCGAAGAAGGCCTTCACGAAGACCTCCTGGGTCAGGTCGGGTGCGTCGCTCGAAGACCCCGAGATATACCGGCAATTGGTGGCCACCTTGCGTTCATGTCTCCGTACGAGCGTGTCGAAAGCGCGCAGGTCACCCTGCCCCGCCTCACGTAGCCGGCGCACCAGCTCTTCATCCGAGGCTCTATTCAACTCCGTGCGGTCGGTCATCAGCTCTCTAGTCAGCTACCGGGGCAAGAAAGTCACACGTCCGCCCGAAGGGGTCCCCGCGGAGTCCGGTCAGGATCCGACGGGCGTACCCTCCAGGGCTCTCGCCCGGCACCGCCGCAAGAGGGCGATCCCGCGGGCCTGACGGGGGAATATTGCATCAACGTCAACCGATGGGGCACATTCCGGCGCTGCGCGGACGGGAAAGGGCGGATACACCTCAAGGGGAGACGCATCCCAATGCTCAAGGAATTCAAGGATTTCGCCGTCAAGGGCAACATGCTCGACATGGCGGTCGGTATCATCATCGGCGCCGCGTTCGGCACCATCGTGACCGCGTTGGTGAACGAAGTGATCATGCCGGTGGTCGGCCTGTTCACCGGCGGCGTCGATTTCAGCGAGATGCACGCGGTCCTCCAGCCCGGGAGTCCAGCCGGCCCCTACGCCACGGTGGCCGATGCGACCGCTGCCGGCGCCGTGACCTTGAATTGGGGCATCTTCGTCAACGCCCTGATCAGCTTCCTGATCGTCGCTTTCGTTCTCTTCATCGTCATCCGCAACTTCAACCGGCTCAAGAAACAGGAAGAAGAGGCCCCTCCGGCACCGCCCGAGCCGTCGGCGGAGGAAGCGCTCCTGGCAGAGATCAGAGACCTACTGAAGCAGCAGGCCTGATAGGAATCGACCGGCCCCATCCGCGGATTCGCACCGCGGCACCGGATCGTTGAGGGCGTTGCCTGCCAAGGGCGGCGCCCTCTTTTTCCGCCCAGGCCGACACATGCCCAGGTACCTCACGGAGTTCATCGGAACCGGGAGACCCGGACCTCCCGAAATCGCGACCGGTATCGTCGCTATGACGGCCATTCCACGCCGGGTTCGGCATGGGCTGATCGGGACCGGCCTGGCGGGAGCTTTGACCCTGCTCGTTACGCCCGGCTGCGGGAGCGACCTTCCTCCGCTGGACGTCGAGCCGTCAGGAGAGCTGGCGGGAGCCGTTATCGCGACGGACGGGGGCCGGGTTCCCACGACGAGGTTGACGCTGGAGGGAGAGAGCGGCGCGCCACGGGTGGCACGGACCGATGCGGGAGGGATCTACTTCTTTTCAAGTGTGCCCGTCGGCGACTGGACAATTACGGTCGAACCGCCCCTCGCCTTCGAGTTGGCCGCTGAGGAAAGCGCCTCTAAACCGGTGTCCATCGCGGACGGTGAGGTGGCAGAGGTGGATTTCCGGCTGCGTGCCCTTGGCCGCCAGTAGGTCGTCTGTAGCGGACCGCGTGCCGTGCCAAGATTACCAAACGGCCGCATATCCGTCGGCGGCCAGAGCCCAACTCGGACCGTAGACGTGAACGCGGTGGGTTTCCCGGCCCTCCGTCACCAGCGCCCCCCCTTCGTGAGTCCAGGCGAGGATGCTGCCCTCCAGGTTCGATACCTCCACTCCCAGCGCGGCCATTTCTCGCGCGAATCTGGAACTGCGGACGCCGATGGTGCAGTAGGCGACAACCGTTCGACCTGCGAGCTCGTGGGCTCTGGACTGGAAATCGGACTGGCTCAGCGCACCTGGGAGCATGGAAACGGACCGTTCTTCCTCCGTTCGCACATCCACCAGCACGACCGCGTCCGGGTGCTTCATCAGCTCCATCAGCTCCCCGACGGACACCGTCGGGACCTCCGGAAAGTCGCGACGGACCTCCTCGACCATCTGGTAGACGTCTCCGAGACGCTCAGCCTCCGGCCGGGAGCCCTGGTCACATCCGGCGATGAGACCCGCACCCAGAGCGGCTAACAAAAGGAAGCGCACGGCGGTCTCCCACTTGAACGGGGGGCAACGAATGCGAAGAGCGCCCCGCGGCGACACCGATGAACGTAGACGTCAAGGGAGAAGACCATGAATCCCATGTTGAAGCAACCCAGGACCCTCTTGATGGCCATCGCGGCACTGACCCTCCTGGCGGAGGACGGTGACGCACAGCGCTCCCGGGGACCGGCGGCCTCCGGTGGACAACCGGTCGTGGAGCATGCGCTCCGGTTGGGCGACGAGATCGGCCTCACTCCGGCACAGAGGGAGCAGCTCGAAGGGATGCGTATCCAGCAGCTCGAGGCTCGCCAAACAGCCGCAGCGCGAATGCTCGAACTGCGGTCCGAGGTCCAGGCGGGCATCCGGGAGCCGGAGGCCCTTCGACAGGAAATGCAGGCTTCGCGGGAGGCGAGGCAGGAAGACCGAGCGCAGCAACGAAGTCAGGTCATGGACATCCTGTCGGAGGAGCAACGGGAGCAACTGCAGAGCCTGGCCCGAGACCGGCGCGGCGGCAGGCAGTTCCGGCGGGGCGGAAACGATCGGCGTGGTCGTCGGGGTCCGGGTGCCCGGCGAGGGTGGAACGGCGGGCTGCCCTGAGCTTGCTCGGGTCCCGGTTTCCCGCGGGAGCCGGCCGGGACGGTCGCCGGACCGTTCCGGCCCCTGGCTCCGGGAGGGAGCAGGGCGCGCCACCGTTTACGAAATCAGCGCGTGGCCCTAGGTTTTCAGGCTCTTGCCCTGCTAGCTCAACTGGTAGAGCATCCGACTCTTAATCGGCAGGTTCGGGGTTCGAGTCCCTGGCGGGGCACTGTGGCAGCATGACGTCATGGCGCGGATGTGGTCGGGCCGCCTTCCGACCGGGAGGTGGTCTTTGGGGTCAACACAGATACGGATCGAGCCCCCTTTCGGGCCAACCGACAGGCCCAGGGACCCGGGCGTCCCCTTCAGCGCTCGATTGAAGCGATGGACGGCCCGCGTAGCCGTGGCCCTGGGCGCAGCGGTTCTCCTCCTGGCCCTCCCCTTCTTCGTCCTGATCCGGTCTGCCCTCTGGCTTCAGGCACGGGGAATGGGCACCGCCTGGCTTCCCCTCGCAGGCGGTGTAGTCATGACGGCTCTCCTCCTGGTCGCCTACGCGCTCCTCACGGCGCGGGTTCTCACCGGCGCCTGGAGCCTGCCCCGGTACGTCAAGCGTGTCCTGCTCGCCGTTACCGCAGCGTTCGCACTCCATGGCGTCCTTTACCTGTCGGCGAGCAACGCAAAGAGCGAGTCGGTCCGGGACGGCTACCGTCAGGTCCACCCGGTGATCCGTATGGCTACGGCCACCCATCGTGCTGGTCGACAGGAGCCTCGTGGTAACCGATGCTTCGCGAACCCTGGACGACTATCGGCGCATGGGACTCCCCCAGAACGAGGCATCCCTCCATTTCCTGCAACCCAACGGATGGGTCCATGCGGTGGACCTACGTACGCTGGGCCGGGCCCGGTGGGAGAACGGAGTCATGGCGGTCTATTTCTGGGCCATGGGATTCGAGACCATCCGCCACCGGGGAACGGCGGACCACCTTCATGTCTCGCTTCCGCCGGCGGGCGCCTGAGGGCTACGCCGCCTCCCAATCCGTTTCCGGCTTCGGCAACTCCGGCAACTCCGGCAAATAGACCCTCAAGGCGGTGAGGTCCTCGCGGGCGTTCACGACAAAGGGACCCAAGGTGGCCGGCAGGAGGCTGAAGCCCACGGCGTCGAGAAGAATCGCTCCACCCCGCCCCTCCACCTCCGCCACGCCCTCGAGGGCACCCCAGATCTCGAACGTCTCGCCGCCCAGGGTACCCCGCCACGCGGAGCCCGCTGGGATCCGGATCCGCTCGACGACGAACTTGTCGCTCCGGGAGACAAGCTCGCGACCGAGGCCCGAGCCTTCCTCGGTCGGTAGGGCCTCGGGTACCCACGGGCCCTGGGGGCCCTTCTCGAAGTCGATCACGTCGAGGGCCCTTTCCAGATGAAGCTCCCGGGGGAGGCCGTCGGGCCCGGTCCTGTCCCAGTCATGGACTCGGTACGTCGTGTTTGAGCTCTGCTGGATCTCGGCGATGACGATTCCGTCCAGGATCGCGTGGACCGTGCCGGCTTCGATGAGAAAGGCGTCACCCGCCTTGGCCGGCACACGCCGCAGGGTTTCACCGACGCGGCCTTGCCGGAGCGCTTCGCGCAAAGACGCCGCCGTCGTGCCGGGCTCGAGGCCGTACACGATCTCCGCGCCCGGACGGGCCCAGAGGACGTACCACATCTCGGTTTTGCCCAACTCCCGCGGGCCCTCGTGGGCACGGGCATAGGCATCATCCGGGTGGACCTGCACCGACAAGGACCGGTTGGCATCGAGCAGCTTGACCAGCAAGGGGAACACACCACGCCGGGTCGCCCATCGGCCACGCCGGCCGACGACCGCTTGACCATGGCGGGCCATCAGCTCCGACAGGGGGACTCCGTCCAGGGGCCCTCCCAGAACCGGAGTGACGGCCGCGGGATGGGCAGAGATCTCCCAGCTCTCGGCTACGTCGCCGTCGGGGATCGTCCGGCCAAGGACTCGTTCCAGGTTGCGTCCACCCCAGATGTACTTCTGGAAGCGAGGCGAAAAGGCGAGCGGCGCATCGAGAACCATGTTCGAAGTATCGGGGAGGACGGGCCTGGGCGCGAGCGGCGGCCATCCCCATGCACCCGTCCCTGGGATCACCTCAAGGCGCGGGATTCCGGGCCGAGAACGTGATGTCCAGGGCGGTCCAGAACGGGACCGGGATGTCGCCGCCCGGGGCCGGCGGTCTCGCCTCCCCAGAAGGGCCTCGACTTGCCGGAGCGCCATTCCGGATCAATCGTCGGTAACCTCGACACCCCTCCCCGAGCGACTGCCCCTCCATGATCTCACGTGCGATCCTCCCGTTGATTCTCGCGGCCACGCCCCTGACGGCCGCCGGCCAGGAGGTCCCTTCCGTCGACCCCCTCCGCTACCCCAGTCTCGGGGGCAACATCAGGGGTGAGGTTCACATGCTTCCCCCCGTGAGCACCGGGCCCATGAGCCCCTCCTGGTCTCCTGACGGTCGGTCCATCGTGTTCGCCATGGCCGGGGATCTCTGGCAGGCGGACCTGGACGGAGGCCCCGTCCGTCAGCTCACCGAAGGGCCCTGGTACCATTTCGAACCAGCGTGGAGCCCCGACGGCCGCTGGATCGCCATGTCGGTCGAGGCCGGGGACGGTCTGGACCTGGCGTTGCTGGAGGTGGCGTCGGGCAAGGTCCGCATCCTGGTTTCCAACCCCGGAGTGGACGTGCAACCCGCGTGGGGGCCGGAGGGGCGATTCGTCTACTTTGCCGCAGCCTCCTCCGGTTCATTCGACATTCTCCGCGTCGCCGTGGATTCGGGGGCGCAAGAACTCGTAGAGGGCGGCCGCGGGAATCAGATCCAGCCGTGGGTTTCCGAGGCCGGAGAGCTGGCCTGGGTCGCCCCGGCTCCGGGCATTTCGGGGAGCGGGGGGCTGTGGCGCCGGCCCGTCGGGGGAGCGCCGGCCACCCTGGTGCACGCCGAGGAGACCGCCTACCGGGCCCGCCCGCGGTGGGTCCCCGGCCGAAATGCCCTTCTATTCGTGTCCGACGCGGGTGGCAGCAACGACCTCGTCCTGGTGTCGGGCCAGGGCGGCAACACCCTCCGGCTGACGTCCACGTCGGCCCACGAGTTGACGCCGGCGGTCGACCCGACCGGTAACCGCATCGCATTCGTATCATCCGACGGAGGACCCACCCGTCTCTACGTCATGGCCGTGGGGGGCGGGGAGGAATCGGCCTGGACCGAGATCCCCACGGAGGCCCGAATCTACCAGGCGGAGCGAGGCCACCTGAGCGGGCGTGTTCTGGACGCCACGGGGCAGGAGGTCAGTGCCCGCATCTCCATCACTGGATCCGACGGGCGTGCCTACAGCCCACCCGACGCCTTCCACAAGGTGATCGCCGCGACGGAGACCCATCACTTCCGGACCGGAGGCACATTTTCCCTTGGCCTTCCGCCCGGTCCCGCCACGATCTCGGTTCGCAAAGGGCTGGAATACGAGCCGGTCATCGAGACCGTAGCCATCGAGGCCGGGGCGACCACCACGGTCGACATCGCCCTGGAGCGACTCATCGACGCCTCCGCCATGGGCTGGGTCGGGGGCGATACCCATGCCCATGATCTTCATCAGGGTCGGATTCCCCTGACCTCAGAGAGCTTCTTCCAGCAGCTGGAAGCGGAAGACCTGGCCGTCACCATCGCGCTGATCCACATGGACGGCACCCGCCTCATGGGGCGTTGGGAGGACATGACGGGGGAGCCCAGCCCCCTGTCCACAGAGCGCCACAAGCTCCAGTACTCCCAGGAGTTCCGAGGCTCCTTCGGCCACGTGGGATTGGCCGGAATTCGCCGCTTCGTCACGCCCTTCATCGGCGGGGCCGCCAATACGCCCTGGTCTCCTGACGTCCTTAACGCCGACTACCTCCTGGCGGCCAGGGAGCAGGGCGGCTTGGGAGGCTTCATGCACCCGTTCAATGGGAGTGTTGCCACGCCACGCGCCGTATCCGTCTCGGAGATTCCCGTCGACGTGGCTCTGGGCCTGGGGGATTTCTACGACGTCATCTGCTACTGGTACGACGAGCTGGCCAATGCCGAGATGTACTACCGACTCCTGAATGCCGGTTTTCGACTCGCCGCGACAGGCGGAACGGACAATTTCTCCGACGTCTGGCGAGATCCGGGTCCCGGGGCCAGCCGGACCTACGCCCTCGTGGAAGGACCGGTGACGGTGGAGGGATGGCTCGATGGGATCAGAACCGGAAACACCTTCGCCACCAACGGCCCTCTCCTCTTCGCCACCGTGGGGGGTCTCCCGCCCGGTGGCGAGATCGTCCGGCGCGCCGGAGAGGAGGGCTTCGTTCCGGTGGGGGTAGACGTGGCCTCCACCACCCCCGTGTCCCGGGTTGAGGTCATCGCCAATGGCCAGGTCGTGTTCTCCGCAGACACGGAGGACAGGACGGGGCGCTTCCGGGTCGAAACGGACATAGCCGTGACGGGAAGCGCATGGGTGGCCGTCCGCGCCCTGGGACCCCCGTCCCCATGGGTCTCGGACAGCTACGCCTTTGCCCAGACCACGCCCGTATGGATCGTACAGGACGGCATGCCCTTCGTCTCGCCCGACGACGTGGCCTTCCTTCTCGAGGCGGTCGAGGAGTTCCGCAACCGGGTCACGGAGCGGGACCGCTGGGTCGGCAACAACGGCCGAGACCGCTTTTTGGCACGGGTGGACTCCGCGGCCGCTGTCTACAAGGCGCTACTGGACGGGCCCCGGAACCGAGACCGGTAGACGATCTCCGGGACACCGCGCGGGACGGACCTCGGAGACGCTCGGCGAGCTACTGTGCAACCCTCAGGCGGGCGTCGGGGAAGCGCGCTCTTCAGTCCTGTCTGAGGGCGGAGACCGGATCGACCCGGGTAGCCCGCTGGGCAGGCAAGTAACAGGCAAACAAGGCCACCAGTGCCAGGAAAAGGGGAGCGAAGACAAAGGTCCGGGGGTCGGTCGTACTGACTTCGTAGAGTTGAGAGGACAGGTACCGGGTCAAACCCAGGGCGCCCCCGATTCCCAGCAGGACCCCCACCAGAGCCAGCAGGCCGCCTTGCCGCAGCACGAGCCCGAGCACGGTGCGCTGCTCGGCCCCCATGGCCATCCGGATACCGATCTCCCGTTTCCGCTCTGCCACGGAATAGGACATCACGCCGTACGTGCCCACCGCGGCCAGCAACAGGGCGACGGCTGCAAACAGGGCGAGAAGCAAGGTCATGAAACGCGGTTGGGCCATGGACCGGGCCACGTTGTCTTCCATGCTCTGGACATTGGATACCGGTAGCGCCGGGTCCAGCCCCGAGAGCACCTGCCGCACCGGTGCGGCGAGGGCCAGGGGATCGCCTGCCGTGCGGATCACGAAGTCCTGGGTCCGGTACGCGAACAGCCCGCCCTGTGTGAGTTGGGGACCGTAGAAGAACAGCTCGGTCCCTGCGTCGTTGTTGACACCGGCCTGCTTGATGTCGGCGACGACACCGATGACGTC
>JAHEKK010000476.1 GCA_024638395.1 Gemmatimonadota bacterium
CCCGACTATCTGGGCCGTCCCGAGAGTCCGGGGCTCCTGCATCGACATGCTCCGGAAGCCCGCCTCGTGGCCGTATTGCGGGAACCGGTTTCCCGGACCCTATCCGCCTACTTCCACTACATGAGGCGAGGCCACCTTCCCACGCTACCCCCCGATGAGGGAATCCCTCGGATCCTGGACGGGTCGCTCGGCGAACAATGGCCCCGCGCCTGGGAGGTTCTCGCCTTTTCCAGGTACGGAGAATGCCTTGAACGTTATAGAGCCTGCTTTGCCCGGGAGCAGCTCTGCGTCCTCGTGCAGGATGACGTGATCCGAGATCCCTCCGGTGCGCTGCGGCGGATCTACGGCCACCTGGGTGTCGACCCCGGTCACGTGCCTCCCGGGCTCGAGGACCGGGCGCTTCCGACGGTCTATTCCCTGCCCAGAGTACGGTTCCTCTCTTGGGCCCAGTGCTTCCGGCCGGACGACGAGGGGTTCGCACCGCCTGCGGTCGCCAGCCTTCCCGGCCGCCTCGTCTACCTCGCGGCCGTGGGGGTGGACAAGGCCGTTCTGAGGCCCCTGCTCGGGAACCCGCGGCCCGACCTCTCGACGTCGACGCGGGCGGCGCTGCGGGCTGCCTTTGCCGACGACAAGGAGAAGGTCCTCGAGTACGTCGGGCCGGCGGCGCTGCCCTGGTACGAGTGATCCCACCGGGAAGGGTCCCTTGTACGGGTCTCCGATCCCATCGAGCTTCCAACCAGGTCCGGCCCTGGAGAATCGAGTCCGAGAGGGGCCGGACGGTCTCCCCCTCGACGGATGCTCGCCATGTTCTCCCAACCCGCTCACGGTCGGGCGCGGACCTTCCGGGTTCTGCTCATCGCCTCCGCGTTTGCCTCTTCTTCGTGCGGCGGAACGGCTCCCGCTCCGGCCCCGGGTCCCGTGGTGCCCACGCAGGCCCAGCTCGACTCCCTCCCGGGGCCCACGGATCTGGACGCCCCGCCGGCGAACGTCGCGCCGCCCTTCGACGGCTCGGTGACCATGGATACGGTCGAGGCCGGCCCCTTCGACAACGGGAAGATGTGGACCTTCGACGCTCCCCCGGCCGACTATCTCGACGCAACGTACGGTTTCACGCCCGACGACGATTGGTTCGAGCGGGCGCGCCTCGGGGCGGTTCGCATCCCGAACTGCTCGGCGTCCTTCGTGTCCCCTCACGGCCTGCTCATGACCAACCACCACTGCGCCCGCGATTTCGTGGTGCAGGTCAATGGGGAGGGAGAGAACCTCCTGGATGTCGGCTTCTACGCCACCTCACTGGAGGGCGAGCGGGCGGTCGAGGAATTCGAAGTCGACCAGTTGGTGGAGATTCTCGACGTGACGTCCGAGGTGGAGTCGGCCCTCGCCGGCGTCACGGGGCCCCAGGCCCGGTCCGCCGCTCGAGACAGCGCGACCGAGGCCCTCGCTGATCGACTGCGGGACGAGCGGGGCGGAGAGGAGAGCGGCTACGAGGTGGAGATCGTATCCCTGTACAACGGAGGCCTCTACTCGGCCTACGTGTTCCGGCGCTATACCGACGTGAAGCTGGTCATGGCCCCGGAGCTCCAGATGGGGTACTTCGGCGGTGATCCCGACAATTTCACCTACCCCCGTTACTCCCTCGACATGTCCTTCTTCCGCGTCTATTCAGACGGTGCGCCCCTCGAGACGCCGGAGCACTTCGCCTGGAGTGAGGAGGGTGTATCGGAGGGGGACCTGGTGTTCGTGATCGGAAACCCGGGCAGCACCAGCCGCCTGCAGACCGTGGCGGAGCTCGAATTCCGCCGGGACGTGGAGTCTCCGGCGACCCTCGACTTCATCAACCGCCGGATCGGCGCCATCGAGGAGTACCTCTCCACCCACGGCGAGGCCGAGGGGGTGGATGAGGTCCGCAACGCGCTCTTCGGGCTCCTCAATTCGCAGAAGGCGTATACGGGGATCCTCGAGGGTCTCAGGGATCCGTGGATCATGGCCCGACGCGCGGATACGCAAAGCGACTTCGTCGAAGCCGTCAAAGGCGACGCGCAGCTCTCGGACCGGGTCCTGCCTCTCCTCGGAGAGCTGGAGGAGCTACAGGAGCGGAAACGCGAAGTAGCCGCTGAGTTCGCCGCCTACGCGGGCCTCGGAAGCCCGGACTACGAGTCCAGCCTCATGCTGCGCACCCTGGCGGCGTTTCAGTACTTCGTGGCTACGCAACAGGGAGCCGATGCGGAAGTGACGGAGGGCTTCATTGAGGATCTGCGCGGCGTGGAGAATCGACCGGCCGAGTTGGATGAGGTGCTCCTCAGGTCCCGCTTCGAGGATATGGTCGACGCTCTTGGGGAGGACGACGCCTCGGTCCAGGCCGTGCTGCAGGGCCGCACCGCAGGCGGAGCGGCGGCTGCCTTCATGGCGGGCTCCCTGATGGCCGACTCCGCGGCCGCCGAGGACGCCCTCCTGGGTGGGACACTCAATCCCGGCGCCGAGCCCGCGTTCGCCATGCTGCAGGGGATGCTGGGCCGATTCATCCCCTTCCAGCAGGTCGTGGCCGAGGTGCTGCCCCGGGAGGAAGAGATCGCCGCGGTCCTGGGTAGGGCCCGCTTCGATGTCTATGGTACGCAGGTGCCGCCTGACGCCACCTTCTCGCTTCGCCTGGCCGACGGTGTGGTGGAGGGGTACCCCTACAACGGAACCCGAGCCCCGGTGTACACGACCTTCTACGGGCTCTTCGACCGCCATCATTCCAATCCGGGCCAGGAGGAGTGGGCTCTCCCCGAGCGTTGGCTGTCGGCGGAAGACCTGGATCTCTCGACCCCGATGAACTTCGTTTCGACTGCGGATATCATCGGCGGCAATTCGGGGTCCCCTGTCGTAAATCGCGATCTCGAAGTCGTCGGGCTCGTCTTCGACGGCAACATCCAAAGCCTCCCCGGAGACTACATCTATCTCCCCGACCTCAACCGAGCCGTGGCGGTGGACGGCCGCGGCATTCTCGAGGCCCTGGATCAGGTCTACGACGCGGACCGCATCGTTCTGGAGCTGACGACCGGCACCCTGGCCGCCAGCGAAGCCGAGGCCGACCGGGTCCGTCGATGACCGGGCTGGGCTGAGGCGATCCATGGACTCCCCGGACCCTCTGGTAGCCTTTGTAACGGGGGCCTCCTCGGGTATCGGCCGGGGGCTCGCGGTGCGTTTGGCCCAGGAGGGTTATGCCGTGGGAGTGGCGGCGCGGCGTCGTGACCGCCTCGAAGAGGTCGTCGGAGACATCCACGACTACGGTAGCCGGGCTCAGGCCTTCGAGTGCGATGTGGCGGTGGGTGACCAGGTTCGGCATGCGGTGGGGGAGTGCCGGATGGCTCTGGGACCCATCGATCTCCTGGTTGCCAACGCCGGCATCGGTGGCCGGACGTTTCCCGACACGCTGTCGGCGGAGGATGTGGAGGCGGTCTTCCGCACGAATTTCATGGGCGCTGTCTACGCCGTGGAAGCCGTGTTGCCTGAAATGCTGAGACGAGGCTCCGGTCATCTCGTGGCCGTTTCCAGCCTGGCCGGGTTCGGCGGACTCCCGACGCGGGGGGCCTACGCCGCTTCCAAGTCTGCGTTGACGACCTTCTTCGAGAGCCTCCGGGTTGACCTTCGGGGTTC
>JAHEKK010000477.1 GCA_024638395.1 Gemmatimonadota bacterium
AACTGGGCCAGCGTACTGTGGATCCTCGAGGCCAACAACCGGCACCACCGGGCGGCAGGCCCCGGTCACTGGAACGATCCGGACATGCTCGAGGTGGGCAACGGCGGGATGACCCTCGAGGAGTACCGGTCACACTTCTCGCTCTGGGCCATGATGGCCGCCCCGCTCATCGCCGGGAACGACCTGCGCGAGATGTCGGACGAGATCCGCGAGATCCTGACGAACTCCGAGGTGATCGCGGTAGACCAGGATCCGCTCGGCGTCCAGGGCCGGGTGGTGTTGGACCGCGGCTACGGAGCCCAGGTGTGGGCAAAACCGCTGAGCGACGGTTCGGTGGCCGTGGCCCTGTTCAACCAGCGGGACGGCGAGATGGAGGGATCGGTTTCCTGGCATGAGATCGGCCTGGTGCCGGGCCCGGCCATGGTACGGGACCTGTGGCTACATGAAGACTTCGAGCACGTGGACGACGGGAGCTACGCGACCCGGCTTCGGAGGCAGGTTCCCGGCCACGGCGTGGTGATGCTGCGGGTGACGCCGGCCGGGGGTTAGGGTGACCGGCTCCCCCCGGCCGGTTGACCGATCAGTGACAGGCGCTCTAAGCCCCTATCCCCTATATTGATTGCACCCCCTTCGTTCCTCAGGAGTCGTTTGCTCCTGACCTGCTGAAACGTCTCAGCGCAGCACTGGCGGACCGCTACGCGATCGAGTCACAAGTCGATCACGGCGGCATGGCCGTTGTGTTCAAGGCGGAGGTCCTAAGACACCACCGTCCGGTCGCGATCAAGGTTCTGCATCCTGAACTGACCGCTAGGGACCTGAGGGCAGTGGTTCCATACCAGGAAGGGTAACATGACAAAAAGGAGAGATTCCGTTCTGATCACAGGGGCCTCCACCGGCATCGGGCGAGCCACGGCTCTACGACTCGACGCGGAGGGTTACAGCGTGTTCGCAGGCGTCCGAAAGGAAGAAGATCGTCGGGCGCTCTCGGATGAAGCATCCGGTGTGCTAACTCCTCTACTTCTGGACGTCACCGACAGCGACGCTATCGCCGGTGCAGTGGCACGGGTCGGAGAGGAGACCGGTGGTAGGCTGGCCGGCATGGTGAACAATGCCGGGCTGTCGTTGAACGGGCCCCTGGAGCTCCTTCCCGTCTCGGAGATCCGAAGGTTGTTTGAGGTGAACGTGGTGGGGCTCTTGGCGGTCACCCAGGCGTTCATCCCCCTGCTTCGGAGCACTCAGGGTCGACTCATCAACGTGAGCTCGGGCCACGGCCTCCTGGCCATCCCTGACAAGAGCGTCTACGCCGCATCGAAGTTCGCTGTCCAAGCCATCAGCGACTCGCTTCGTCTCGAGCTTCGCCCGTTCGGAGTTTCGGTCTCCAACCTGGTGGTTGGAAAAGTCGATACCGCGGTCTTGGGGAAGATCCTCGAGGAACGGGAACGGCTGGCGAAGGCTGCGGATCCGGCTGTCCTGAGGCTGTATTCACCTCTATTCGAGTTTTTCGATCGGGAGGTAAGAAACCTGCCAGGAATACCGCCGGAGGAGGTGGCCAAGGTGGTGGCCAAGGCCCTGACAACCCAACGACCCAAAGCCCAGTACCTGGTCGGACCCGGAGCCAGAAAGATGTTGAACCTGTCGAGGCTACCCAGGGGGCTTCGAGATGGATTGATGTACAAAGCGCTCTATGGGGCGAGGAACAAATGAGCATGCTTGAGACGCTCCATTTGCGGATGGTCGGCGGCGACCTGGATGAAATCGTGGATCAGGTTCGGAAGGCTACCGCCCGCTGAATGGGGTCCCGGGACCGGCCCGCCAGCTGTTCTGGGCCCGGAATCCGTTGATTCGCGAAGCTTGGGAGACGCGAGAATGAGCACTGACATGAGGCGAGTGTTGGTGGCCGGCGCCACAGGGTACCTGGGGAGATTCGTGGCCAAGGAGTTCAACAGCCGTGGCTACTTCGTCCGGGCGATGGCCCGGTCACCCGAGGGACTTGAACCGATCCGCGACTCCCTGGATGAGGCTTTTCAGGCTGAGATCACACGCCCCGAAACCCTCGACGGCGCCTGCGATGGGATGGACGTCGTCTTTTCGTCCGTGGGGATCACGAAGCAAAAGGGGAAGCTGACCTTCAAGGATGTCGACTATCAGGGCAACAAGAATCTCCTGGAAGTCGCACAGCGAGCCGGTGTCAGGAAGTTCATCTACGTTTCGGTCTTCCGAGGCCCGAGCCTCCTCCACTTGGACATCGTCAAGGCTCACGAAGACTTCGTCTCAGTACTCAGAGATTCGGGACTCTCCCACACCGTGATTCGTCCAACCGGCTTCTTCTCCGACATGGGCGAGTACATGAAGATGGCGAAGAAAGGCAGGGTCTACCTCTTCGGCAACGGAAACAACCGGATCAACCCAATCCACGGCGCCGACCTGGCTGAGGTTTGTGTGGACGCGGTGGAGAATGACGGGAGGGAGATCGATGTCGGAGGACCTGAGGTCCTGACTCATCGGGCGATTGCGCGACTCGCGTTGCAGGCCGTAGGGAAACCCGGGCGAATCACCTCTGTGCCAATCTGGATGATGCAGGGCTTTGCCTCCGTCACCCGGATCTTCAACCGGCATCAGGGAGAGCTTCTGGCATTCATGACCGAGGCCATGACGGCTGACGCCGTCGCACCACAGGTAGGGACTCGATTGCTGGCCGACTATTTCCGGGAACTGGCGGTTGAAGGGCTCGAGGGTGAGGCGAGGAACAAACGATGGCCCACCTGACGCCCGGTCAGATGGACGATCGATGAGCCCGGGCCAGGCGGGAGAGAGCACCGGCGCGTCTTAAGGGGCAGCCTCTTCATCGAGCTCCGCCTCCGCCTCCGGATCCCAGAGCGCTTCGCCAGGCGGCGCCAGGGCGTAGATCACGCCCACCGCCGGCCCCTCGGTCTGCAGGACCCTGAGCGCCCGCTCGGGATGCAGTTCCACGAACGCCTCCAGTGTCCGGGCCGCCTTGTTCTCGCCCAGGATCAGCGCCACGTACCGGGCGCCGTATCGGACGATGACCGAGTCGAGCCCTGCTGCGAGCACCTCGGGCGTGCGGTCGTAACGCCCATAGTCGTCGGCCAGGAAACGCCAGGACGGCACGGCGAGCCGGCCCGTCTCCCAGTGAACGTAGGGGTCGAGCGCGGACGCGATCACCTCGTCCGGCGCGGTGTTTGTTCGGATCCACTCGTTGAGCGGAGCATAGGCTCGCGCCGGTATGGTCTGCGGCGACGCCCAGGACCTGACCGCGTGCCCCCGACCGTGGTAGACGAGTGCGTTTACCACGAAGATGGCCGCCACGATAGCAGCGACCGGAATCCCCCACCGCGGCAGGTCGGCGCGGATCTTCGGCGAAGCTTCCCACAATCCCTCGAACGCAAGCAGCGTGAGCACCGGCATGATCGCGTAATAGAAGCGATACGGCTCATACGGCCAGATGAACACCAGCCCGAGGTACACGATCGGGAAGAGGACGAGCGATGGGTTTCGCTTCCAGACACTCAGCGCGCCGTACCCGGCCGCAGCGCCCAGGGTGAGCAATACGGCGGCCAGGGCTAGCCCGGGAGCACGAGGTACCCAGACGAACTGGAGGGTCTCGACGAACGGGCC
>JAHEKK010000478.1 GCA_024638395.1 Gemmatimonadota bacterium
CTGACCCTCTCGGCAGAAGAGTGGACGGGAATGCTCGGCGCCCCCCGACCCCGAGGTGCCCCCAATGCCACGGTCAGGCCGTTTCTCCTCCGCTGCCCTCGCGCTGCTCCTCGTCGCCGCCTGCGGCCCCACCGGATCCCAGGCGCCCGAGACCCGTCGAGATCCCGTGGCGGACACCCTCCACGGACAGGTCTTCGTAGACGACTACCGTTGGCTGGAGGATCAGGACAGCCCTGAAACCCGGGCGTGGATCGAGGCTCAGAACGAGTACACCGAAGCCGTCGTCGGAGGGACGCCGGAGCGGGCCTGGTTCCGGGCAAGACTCGCGTCCTATCTGGACCGTGCGGACGTGGGCCCGGTTCGCAGGGCGGGCCAATACGAGTACTTCACCATGCGCCGCGCCGGAGAGGAGATGCCGATCCTCTACCGCCGCCCGGCCTCGGAGGATGCCGAGAGTGGATCGACGGGCGCCGGCGGCCCGGATGAAGCGCCCCCGACGGTGGACGGAGACTACGACGTGGTGCTGGATCCAGGAGATCTGGATCCCGACTATCGCACCCCAGTGGAGGCGGTGGATTATGCGTCCGACGGCTCTGTCCTTGCCTATTCCGTTCGTCAGGGGGGAGCCGACGAGATCGAAATCCGCTTCCGGGACCTGACAACCGGGGTGGATCTGCCGGACCGACTTCCCAGGGCCCTGTACGGCGGCATCGAGTTCACCGAGGACGGATCAGGCGTCTACTATACCCACCGTTCGCGGACCGAGGGCCCACGCATCCGACTCCACCGGCTGGGGACGCCCCTGGACCTGGACATGGACGTCTGGGGCGAAGGATTCGGACCGACCACGTTCATCAACATGGAGCGCCTCGGGGACGGGCCGTTCTGGCTCTTTTCGGCTCAGCATGGCTGGGCGGAGAGCGACCTATACCTCCGGGAGGGTGAGGGTCCGGTCGAGGCGGTTCTCGTAGGGTCGGGGGCACATTTCCAGACCCGTTTTCGTGACGGACGGGTCTGGGTCCGTACGGATTGGGAATCACCCAACTACCGCCTCATGTCCTTCGATCCGGCGGAGCCGCAACCTGATAACTGGGTGGAAGTGATTCCTGAAAGTGATTATCTGTTAGATAGTTACGATCTTGTTGAGGACAAGATCTTCGTCACCTATCTCCAAGACGTAGAGAACCGGATCAAGGTCTTCGACGTTTCCGGGGCCCCGGTCGACAGCCTGTTCGCGCCGGGTGGCAGCTCCCTTTCACTTCGCTCCGGAGACGGGGAGGGACGGGTCGAGCTGACGGCGGTCAGTCACCTGCAGCCCAGCGTGACGTATGCCGTCGACCTCATTTCGGGAGAGCGCACGATCGAAGAGCCTCCTGAAATCGACTTCGACGCGTCCGGCTACCAGGTGGACAAAGTGTGGTACGAGTCCGGACACGGACGCCCCGCGCCGATCTACGTCGTCCGGCGGGAGGACATCGAGCTAGACGGGACCCACCCCACCATCTTGAATGGGTACGGAGGATTCAACGTCAGCATCAAACCGGGCTTTTCCACCACCGCGGTCACCTGGGTCGAGGCGGGTGGGATCTACGCCACCGCCACCCTGAGAGGTGGATCCGAGTACGGAGAGGCCTGGCATCGGGACGGCATGCTCACTAACAAGCAGCACGTCTTTGACGACTTCATTGCCGCGTCGGAGCGACTGGTGGAGCTCGGGTACACGTCGCCGGACCATCTTGGCATCAGCGGGGGCAGCAACGGCGGCCTGCTGGTCGCCAGCGCCATGACCCAGCGCCCGGATCTCTACAGGGCCGTCCTGTGCACCTATCCCGATCTCGACATGGTACGCTTCTGGGCGTTCTCCGAGACCAACAACATCCCGGCGCTCCTGGAATACGGCGACGCACGGAATCCGGAGCACTTCCGGGCGATTCAGGCCTACTCCCCCTACCAGGCGGTGGAAAACGGCGTGGACTATCCGGCGGTGATGTTGGCGACGGGTGACCTCGATACGCGGGTCCCACCCCTGCAGGCGCGGAAGATGGCGGCACGCCTCCAGGCGGCCACGGGGTCACGCCGCCCGGTGGTCCTGTGGTACGATGAGTTGGGCGGGCATGCGGCGGGCCGGGGACGGGGTGTCAGCCTGCGTATCGAAGACACGGCCCGGGAGCTGGCTTTCATGGCCGCTCAACTCGGCTTGGAGGTGCCGGAATAGCCCCTCGACGCCGGCACTGAAGCTCCCGACGCCCCGGGAGCCGGGGACCGCCGTAGCCTTGTTGGGCCCGTCCGGTCAGCTCGCCGGCCGCCGCCAGGCCAATTCCTCCTGTGTGCGGAGGATCCCTGCCCGCATGACGTGGGTGAGACTCCGGAACGCGGCCACGTCAGCGGTGGGATCCTCCTCCAGGATCAGGAGGTCGGCGATCTTCCCGGGCTCGAGCGTGCCGAAATCGCCGAGACGGTTCATGGTGATGGCCCCGTTCCGGGTGGACATCACCACCACGTCGGCCGCCGGGATGCCGGCGTCCTGCATGGCCTCCATCTCGTTGTAGATCGATGGACCATGAAGGGTCATTGGGTTCCCCGCGTCGGTGGCGGTGGCTACCCGTGCGCCGGATTCGTGCACGCGCCGGATGTTCTCCGCCATGACCGCGGCTGACGCGCCGCCCCGCTCCAGGCGGCGGTAGATGCCTTCGGGATTGCGGCGGGCTGGCGGGAGAAGAGCCTGGAGTCGCCCGGTGTCGGCCAGCTTGTCGAGCGTGCCCGGATCAATACACCCGCCGGGATCGTCTGTTGAGGGGGGCAGGTCGAGAGTGAAAGCAGCCACCGCACGGGTCCAGTTGGCGCCGACCACCAGGGTGGGGGCGTAGGTCGCGTCGTTGCCTCGCAACAGCGTCAGGAATTCGTCGTCGACGAATTCGTCCTGGACGCTATGGACCAGCAGCTTGGCGCCCGCCCGAAGAGCCACCTTCGCTTCCCGGAGACTGGTTGCGTGCACGATGAGGTCGAGTCCGGCCTGCCGGGCCGTCTCGCCCACCTCCATGAGGCGTTCGTCGAGCTCCGCCTGGCGTTCGGCCTCGGGCCGCAGGTACCACACCTTCACGGCGGAGGACCCCATGGCCACGAGCTTTTCCACGGAGGAGCGGACTTCTTCCGGCGTGTCCATGGGCAGGAATGTGTAGTACTCGTCGTCGGCCATCAGGGCCGTTCTGGTGGCGTGGGTGATGAGAGGCCCCGCCGCCCGGACGTGTGCAGCGTCGGGACTCTGCTCGGCAACGCCCGGCAGTTTCGTCGTCCAGGGATGACCGCCCACGTCGAAGACCGCCGTGATCCCCGTGCACAAGTAGGAACGATGCCATCGCCCTGGGTCGGCTTCCAAGGCTCTCGACGTTTCGGCATAGGGGTAGAGGTCGGGGGCAGAAAGACCGTCCGGACGCCCGTCAATCCATCCCGTCTGGCTGAAGTGGACGTGGGCGTCGACAAGGCCCGGGGTGACGAACCGGCCCGTCGCGTCAAACTCGTCGGCTCCCTCGGGTACGGGGCACGCGTCGGCCGGGCCCACGCAGACGAGGCGACCATCCTGGACCACCACGGTGGCGGTCTCGATGGGGCTGGACCCGTCTCCGCGAATC
>JAHEKK010000479.1 GCA_024638395.1 Gemmatimonadota bacterium
TAGCCTATCTGATGGATCGCCGTGGCATTCGTCACGTACTTATCGAGGACAAGAATCGTCGCTTGGTGGGAATCGTGTCCTACCGGTCGATCCTGCGCCTGATGGCCGAGGGCCGGTCCCTTGCGGAAGCGGATTGTATGCCCGTGTCGGCGGTGATGGAGCGGAAACCCGTTACGGTGGCGCCGGAGACGACGACACTTGAGGCCATCGATATCATGCGCTCCAACCGCGTGTCATGCCTCCCCGTGGTGAAGGATGGACAACTCGTGGGGATCGTCAGTGAGACGGACTTCATGCCGATGGCGTACCAACTGCTCGAAGAGCGATTGAAGGAGGAGTAGGTGGAGGAGTCGGAGCGTCTGGTGGGGTGGATCAAGGGTGCGAAGCCCGGCCCCATGTTTCTCTGTGTCGGAGGACTCCACGGCAACGAGGCTGCCGGAGTGAGAGCGATGGAAGACGTGGTTGAGCAGCTCCAGCCGCGGACTTCCCGTATGCGGGGGGATTTCGTTGCCCTCCGGGGTAACGTCCGTGCTCTTCGCCAGGGAAGGCGATTTCTCAAATACGACCTCAACCGCGCGTGGGCCCCCGCCGGCGCCACCGAGTCTCTTCCGGCCCCGGGGGCGGCAACGGACGAGGATGCCGAAGTGCACGAGCTCCTCGCGATCCTCGAAGAGGTGCGTAGACGAGCCCGCGGACACCTCTATCTGCTGGACCTCCACACCACGTCCGGAGGTGGCGGCGCCTTTACGACGGTTGGCGACTCGCTGGACAACCGGGCCTTCGCCTCCGCGATCCCGGTCCCCCTGGTGCTGGGCCTCGAGGAGTTGGTAGAGGGCACCCTGGTCGGCAGAATGAGTGAAGAAGGCTGGACAACCGCCGTATTCGAGTGCGGCCAGCACTACGAGCCCGAAGCAAGCGGCAGAGCGGAAGCCGCGATCTGGATCCTTATTCGGGAGGCAGGTCTCCTCCAGGCGGCCGACGTCCCGGAGGCCGACCGGGGGCGGGAGACTCTGGCGGGGGAGTACAAGACCCTGCCGCGATTCCTGGAGATGCGCTACCGCCATCCCGTCATCAGGGGGGACGAATACCGGACCCGCCCGGGACTGCTGAACTTCCAGGCGGTCATCGAAGGAGAAGTCCTCGGCGAGGATCGAGCGGGGGCCATCAAGGCGCCGCAAACGGGCCGAATCCTGATGCCTCTATACCAGGAACAGGGGGAGGACGGCTTCTTCCTCGTGCGGGACTTCTCACGGATCTGGCTCACCATATCCAAGGCCCTGCGCAGACTCGGGGTGGCCAGGATCGTTCACTGGCTCCCGGGTGTGTCCCGCGACCCTTCGCTACCTGGCGCCCTGGTCGCCAACCGGCGCGTTGCCCGTTGGTTTGCCCTGGAGCTCTTCCATCTGCTCGGCTACCGGCGGCACCTCGAAGACCAGCACCGTCTGGTGGTCGTTCAGCGGCGCCGGCGGTTCGGATAGGCGGGTAGCGCGTCGAGTGTGCGGACGCTACACCCTCACCCACGGCGCTGACACCATCGCGGACGTGTTCGAGGTGGACGTGGTGGGGCTCGAGAAGGTCCATGAGCCCCGGTACAACATCGCGCCGACACAGTCGGCCCCGGCCATCGTTGCGGGCACGGGCGGCAGGCTTGCGGGCTTCTTGCGATGGGGTCTCGTTCCCCACTGGGCGCAGGATCTGAGCAACGCCGCCCGCATGATCAACGCGCGGTCGGAGACGGTGTCTGAACGCTCTGCGTACAGGGAGTCCTTCCTGTCCCGTCGTTGTCTGATCCCGGCGGACGGATTCTACGAATGGGCCTCCGGACCCGGCGGCAAGCAGCCTCATTGGGTCCACGACGAACACCGGCAGCTGTTCGCCTTCGCGGGGATCTGGGCCCGATGGGGCCCCCCGGACGGCGAGAGAATCCATACGTTTTCCATCCTGACCCGCAGTGCCCCCGAGGGCCTGGCCTGGCTCCATGATCGTGTACCCTTGATCCTCGATCCCCTGGCCTGGACGGATTGGCTGGCCCGGGGGACGGATCCCGACGTTCTCCAGGGCATCATCGCGTCCTCGCCCCACCCTCCTCTCCGCACGCATCCCGTGTCGAAAAGGGTCAATCATGCCGCCCACGACGAGCCCGACTGTACGGAGGAGGTGGAGGAGGAAGACCTGGCCGACCCCCAGACCCGGCTTTTCTGACTGCCCCTGGTCCCCGCCCCGGCAGGCGGTTAGGTCCGGGGGGTGAGCAGCCGAGAATGGGGTCATAATCGGCCATCACCGGGACCGCTGCCCCGTGGGCCTGCAGTAGACGCGACACCTCTTGGCCGTGCCCACCATCCATCCCCCTGAAGAACTCGAGTCCGCCCGCATCCTCATCATCGACGATGAGGAGGCCGTCACGGGTCCGCTCGAGCGCATGATCCGGTCGGCCGGATACGTGGACGTCCGAGTCCACCGAGATGCCAACACGGCGGTGCAGGCGTTCCGCGACGCCCAACCCGACCTTGTGTTCCTGGACGTGCACATGCCCGTCCGGAGCGGCCTCGACATCCTGACCGAGCTCAGTAGGGAGATCCCCGAGGGCGTCGGCGTGCGTATCGTCGTCATCACGGGTGACCCGAACCCGGCGGTCCAGGAACATGCTCTGGCCCACGGCGCTACGGATTTTCTGACCAAGCCCTTCGAATCCATCATCGTCTTGCTCCGGCTCCGGAACCATCTGCAAAGCCTCCATGTGGAGCGTGAGCTCCGGCGCGAGAAGGGCTCACTCGAGGAGAGGGTGGAGCAGCGGACGCGTGCGCTGGCGGAGGCGCAGGTCGAGATCCTGCGACGACTGGCCCTGGCGGCCGAGTATCGCGATGACGTAACCGGCCACCATGCGGAGCGCGTCGGAGTGCTGTCCGCCCTCATTGCCGACGCGATGGGACTGGACTCGGACCTGGTTCGACTCATCCGTCGTGCGGCTCCCCTGCACGACGTGGGCAAGATCGGTATTCCAGACGCCATCCTGATGAAGCCCGGTCCACTGTCATCCGCCGAGTTCGAAGTCATGAAGACCCACACGACCATCGGCGGTCGCATCCTCTCGGGAAGCCGTTTTGAAGTCCTGCAGGTAGCGAGGACGATCGCCCTGAGTCATCACGAGCGCTGGGACGGTGAGGGTTATACACCCGGTCTCGATAGCGATTCGATTCCTCTGGTGGGTCGGATCGTGGCCGTCGCTGACGTCTTCGACTCCCTCTGCCACGAACGACCGTACAAGGCCGCCCGCCCGCCCCGGGAGGCCGTGGAGGTCATCGCTCGCGCTTCCGGGACCGCTTTCGATCCAGCCGTGGTCGAAGCCTTCCTCAATGTGGCCAGCCGCCATGCCCTGATCGACGTGGACATGTTGATCTCCAGCGCCGAAGAGCTCGGCCCGGGAACGGCATCGCCGGTCGAGGCACCCCATGTCGGAGACCTCACGGCCCGGGAGACCCTGGCGAAGCTGGTGCGACTGGGGACGGTGATCGCCCAGGGCTGATCCCGGCGCGGGGGCTCTTCTGCGACCCTGGTGACCGATGAGCCCGGGACCCGGAGCCGGCCCACCACGGTCGACCACCCCCTGCATCCAACTCAGTTGGCCGGC
>JAHEKK010000480.1 GCA_024638395.1 Gemmatimonadota bacterium
GCATGTTGTTTCGGGCCTTGTAGTTCCTCACGCCCTCCCAGCAGGTCGATCCGTCCTTCTTCAGATCGTCGATGGAGTAGACGTCGGGCTCGGACTTCATGAGCCAGTATTGCTTCGCCATACCGATGTCGGTCCTCGTTGCGATTTCCGGAGAATGCGGAAGCCCATTATGGGCGAGGCGACGGCCGTAGGCGAGGGGATGGGGACCGAGTCAGGCCGGCCGGCGCTCCGAGATATCGACCTCGATGTCCCGCCACTTCCCTCGCCGGAAGACGATCACACTCAGCGTCGCCCGTGTGAGGTGGCCCAGGACGATGGCGAGCCAGATGTCGTGGGCCTCGAGCGTGGAGAAGGTCTGGTGGCCGAGACAGATGCCAAGCGGCACGATGATCTGGGAGATCATCGAGATGTACATGGGGCTCTTGGTGTCACCCGTCCCCTGCAGACCCCCGGTGTACGCCAGGGCGACCGTCACGAAAAGGCCTGAGATGGCCAGATAGCGGAGAAGGTCGACGCTGAGTCCTATGACGACCGGGTCCTCCATTCCGAAGACCCCGAGCAGATAGGTCGGAATGAGGAGGAACGTCGCCCCGATGGCTCCCGCCAGCATGAGGCCGAAGCCCGCGGCGACATGGACCGACCGGGCCGTACGGTCGGGCTGCTCGGCACCGAGGTTCTGCCCCGCCACGGCTGCGGTGGCGCCCATGATGCCCACCGAGGTCCAGGTGATGAAGGAGAAGAGCTGGGTGTAGCTCACCACGTAGGCGGCTTGGGCCTGAGCGCTGGCCGCCAGTGACCCGATGAAGGCGAGGAGCAGAACCCCGCCCACGTTCATGGCAACACCCTGGATGCCCGTGGGGAGACCGAACTTGAAGATCTGCTTGATGATCTGGAAGTCGGGCCGCCACCCCATCCCCTTCTCGAACGCCACCACCCAGTGGCCGCCGAAGAGCTTGAAGAGGGCGTAGGCACTGATGATCCCGCCCGAGATGACGGTGCCCATCGCGGCCCCCTTCGTCCCGAAGGCGGGGATGGGCCCCAGACCGGCGATGAGGACGACGTTGAGGACGATGTTCAGGATCGTGAGCACGATACCGAGACGTAGAGGCGTCTGTGCGTCACCCGCTGAACGTAGCGCCCCTCCGAGCATGAAGAACATCAACATGCCAAAGGAGAAGACGAAGAGGATCCTCATATATGGCAACGCTTCGGCCTGCACGTCGGGCGCCGCGTTGACGAGGTCCAGGAGGTACGGTGACGCCAGAAATCCGATGGGCGCCAGCACGAAGAGCACCAGGAGAATGGAGGTGAGGAAGGCCTGGTAGACCGTACGGTTCACCTTGTCCGGCTCGTCCCGTCCGGCGAAGCGGGCCACCAGCACACCCATCCCCGTGAAGAGGGAGCTGATGAAGACCACCACCACCAGAAAGATCTGCCACGACACGCCGATAGCGGCGTTGCCGACGTAGCCCACGTAGTGCCCGACCATCGCGTGGTCCACCAGTCCCTGGAGGCCACCGATGATGTTCTGGAGCATGGTGGGCCAGGCGAGCTTCCAGACCGCTCCCCGGATGGGCCCTTCGACGATGGAGCGGTCGAACTTCCCCTTCCGAGCTACCAAACCAGGTGGAACCTGTTCTGTCTCCGGAACACCCAATGCCGGTCGCCGTCCTCGTCGAGGTAGGCCTCCTCCTCCTGGCGGCACCGTGCCGGCTTGCCGCCCCACTCGGGAATAGGCGTCGTGGCCTGAAGCTCGATGGAGTGCCAGGTGTTGGGCAGGAGGACGGCATCACCGCGCACGGGGACGCCCTCCTGGGCATCCCAGCGACCGATGAGCGGTCCGGCACCGTGGCCGTGATCGCCGATGGGGTGCGTGTAAACCGTGCCGTCGATCCCGTCGGAGCGCATCTGCGCCAGGGTCGCGGCGAGAATCTCGTTGCCGGTGAGTCCAGGCTCCATGTTCTCCAGGAGGATGTCCTGGAGACGGTTGGAGTTGGCAAGGCACTGGAGGAGCCCGGCGGGAGGAGCCATCTCGCCATCCCGCAGGACGTAGCCGAGGTGCTGGGTGTCGGTGTGGAGGTTCTGCGCGACGACACCGTAGTCGGTCCAGAGCAGGTCACCCTCCTGGATGACCACCGGACCCTCAGAGGGGATGTCGCCCGCCCGCTGCACGTCCACCGAAGTCTGGAACCAGGTCGTGTACCCGAGGTCGCGGAGCTTCTGACGCATCCACCACAACACGTCTTCGGTGGTCGTCTCGCCCGGGGTGATGACCGAATTCGAGAAGGCCTCGGAAATGATGGCGTGGACGCTCTCCATGATCTTCCGGTACCGGGGCATCATCTCGGGAATCCGAAGCGAGATGTAGTTCATGGCCAGCCGTGGCTCACGCTTCACTCGGGCAGCGTGTTCCGGACCCAGGGCCTCGAGGAGCGCCTCGGCCTCTCCGGCGTGGAGACCGTCGGAGAACGCCCACACCGGATCGATGTTGAGAGCGATGTTGCTCGGCTCCCGGTCCTCGACGAGCTCGCGAAGGAGATTCCACTGCTCGTTGCCCACGAGTTCACCAGTGGGCTGGGTCGGCGCCGGCCGTGTGGAGCGGAAGGCCTGGAAGACCCCGCCCTGGCTCGTGCCACCGAGAGCCAAACGTTCGAGGGTCCCATCGGGCTGGCGGGTGAATACGTAGATGGAGCGCCGACGGGCCGCGAAGGTCGTCGGTGCCGTAATGGACCAGAACACCGGGTCCTCGGCGTATTCCCGCATGGAGAGGATCCACATGTCCACGTCGTACTCGGCCATCAGCGCCGGGAGCACCTGCTCGAGCCGCGCCTCGAGCCACGCCTGCTGCTCTTTGGCCTGCTCCCGGAGTGACGGGAGGGGATGGTAGCGGGCGGGGGCCTCGTCGGGAACGGGGGCCGGTTCCTGGGCGACCAACCCCGGCGACAGGAGCGTCAGGGCGAGCATCACCAGCGCGCAGGTCCAGACGACGGGCATGGAAAGGTCAGGGGCGGCGATAGAGCGTCGGTTCGGCATCATGTCGAGGGCGTGCAGGTTACAGGCGGCGCCAAGGGGTACGGCGCGGTCGGGCGCACGAAGCTAACCCGTGGTCCGGGGATGGTGCCACGGGGCCGGAGCGCTCCGTCAGGCGAAGATGATCCAGGCGCTGGCCATGACCCACACGATGCCGATGAGGCTCAGAAGGAGCCACTCGAGCACGTTCGACTGCTGCCTGCCCTGCTCACCATGGAACCACCCGAGGACCGTCGCCGCCATGACGCCACAGGCGGCCAGCGGCAGCGTCAGGAGGAAGGCGACCCGGGGGAGCACATCCAGGTCGGCCAACGTCCCGGATAGTCCGATCAGTCCGAGACCGGCGGCGCCGGCAACGCCGACGATGCGCGGAACGTTGCGGGTGAAGAGTTCCTCGATGGTCGCCGGATCTTCGATTCCTCCGGTGCGGGACTGGGATTGACCGCCAGCCCGGCTCGGGTCGGCGGAGAGAACCCGCGCTGCGTCCGCCGCCGATGGCCGGTGCTTCGGCTCTCTGTTGAGACACCGCTGGAGAAGCCCGGCCACTTCCGCCGGTATGTCGGGCCGCATCCGCGTCAGGTCCTTCG
>JAHEKK010000481.1 GCA_024638395.1 Gemmatimonadota bacterium
GTCGACGGTACCCCTGTGCGAGGGTCTCGGACTGAACGTGCCGGCCCACTTCGATGCGGAGAACGAACAATACGTCCTCGACTATCCCTTCCCCTGCCAGTACGACGCGGAAGCCAAGCATTGGCTCTTCAACGATGGGGAGATCACCTGGGATGATGTCTTCACTCGTTGGAAGGCTCGCGGACCCATGAACGAGATCTATGTCGAGTCGATTCGGCGATCTCGCTCCACGCTACAGGAATGGTTCAACTAGTGGCCTCGTTCGCCCCGCCCGTTGGCTCCGCCCCACGTCGGCTGCCCGGCCTCCCGCAACACGTCTCCTCCCACGCGTCAGGTGGAAGGGATCTCTGGTCGCCGCCGCTGGAGACGCCCCCACCGGACCCGGGTGCTGCTCTGGACAGGGTGCTCACGGAGGTGCTGGACCCGGAACTGTCCATCTCGATCATGGACCTCGGCCTCGTATACGGAACCGCCATTTCAGAGGGGAACGCCAGGATCGAGCTGACGTTCACGGCCACCGCGTGCCCCTGTATGGACTTCATCAAAGAGGACATCCGGGATCGCCTTCTCCGTGAATCCTGGATCCAGAAAGTCCACATCGAAGAGGTCTGGGATCCGCCCTGGACCACGGACAGAATCACGCCGGCAGGACGGCAGGCACTGAAGAAGCTGGGCGTGGGGGCGTGAGGAAATCGCCGATGCCTCCGACCGACCCATCGCCCTCGGACCCCACACCAGCCACGGACGAGCGACGATGACGGCAGGACTCGGGGAAGAAGTCTACGATGTCTTCGCACGGAAGAATCGCGGCGAGCCGCTCCACCATATCGGCTATGTGGACGCCGACGGAGAGGCCCTCGCTCGGATCTACGCCTGGACCACGTACGATGAGGAGAACTGGTTCGAGATGTGTGTGATCCGGCGGGACAACATCATCCCGGTGAATCGGGCCGACGGACCCTGGGGCAGGAACCGTCCCCCAATCGGAGAGGCTCAATGACAGGCGGAAAGCACAGCTCCGACCCCCCACCCTTCGCACGCCACATACTCAGCCTGGCCGACACGAAGCGCATCCTCGGGATCCGCTACAGCGACTGGCTCCTGGGAGCACCATCCATCGAAACGGGCATCGCCGCGTCGGCCATGGCCCAGGACGAGTGGGGCCACGCACGGCTTCTCTACTCGATGCTCAAGGATTTCGGCTTCGACCCCTTCGAGGTCGAGCACGAACGGCCGGCGGCACGCTACTACTCGGCACCGGCCCTCGACGAACCCCTCGAGGATTGGGCAGGTGTGGTAGCGGCGGTAGCGGTCGTCGACCGGGCCCTCGAGGTCGCGCTGGAGAGCCTGTCTTCGGGCTCGTTCGAGCTGGCTCAGTCACGGATCCCCAAGATGCTGGCTGAAGAGGAGTTCCATCGCTCCTTCGGGGACGCCTGGTTCCGGCGCCTCTCCGATGCCGGTGGCGAGGGCCGGAAGAGGCTCGAGAGCCATGTCGGAGCGATGCTTCCGTCCACCCTCGCCTGGCTGGCGCCGGAGGACGGAGCCTACGCCGAGCTGGTCTCGGAGGGCCTGGTCCGGAGCGCCGCCGAGGTCCGTGATCGCTTCGATCAGGGCTTCGCGCACCTGGCCGGCGCCATCGACATCGAAGCCGCGGCAGTCGAGCCTGACCGGTCCGGGTGGGACGAGATGCGGCGCCGCGGACCCGGGGCGCCGGCAGAAGAGGCAGTGGAGAGGGCCCGGGGCGACCGCAATCGAGCCCTTTTCGTCGAATGAGCGAAGACTCTACCGGCTCAGGGGCTCGCCGAGGCGGGCCAGGCGACGGATCCCCTCGAGGAGAGGGACGACCATTGGACGACGCCCGTGCCGACGCGCCCACCGGATGGGAGGCCTGGCCCTGCCCGTTCTGCTCCGGGGACCAAACGGAGCTGATGTCCCTCTTCGGGAGTCACGCCTCCCTCACGACGTACTGGTGCCGCGACTGCCGCAGCCCCTTCGAGATCCTCAGGTGGAGGCCTCAGCCTTCGACCAGCTCGACCTCGGTGTAGAAGTCGCTGAGTGGACCCGTGACCGAGATAGCCCAGGTCGCCAGCTCCAGAGCCCCGTCGGTCCCGGCGCCCCCGTCCCCCGTCATGTGGGCCACGACGGTCGAACCCACGGATTCGTCCGAAATCTCGGAGGCCTGTCCATACCGGGCATAGCGGGCACTGACCCTCTGCTCGAAGAGGGGCAGCTCACTCCGGTTCATCCCGTTGGATACCAGGTCTTCGAACACGGCCCGGTGCAGCGCGTCCAGCGCGCGTCGCGCCAGGTCGGCGGTACCACGATCCCGGTAGGCCTGTTGTACGCCCCGCGTATGGGCCCACAAGAGGAAGATCAACGCCTCTTCGTCGACGCGGCCGGCCGGACTGCCGTCACCGTCCATCAGTCCCAAGCGCGTGAGCAGGGCAGCCATCGTCGGGTCCGTCATGAAGTCGGAGAAGCTCTCCCACACCAGTCGGGCGAGGTGATCGCCAAGTTGCTCGGGCGTCATGGACGCCGGTGCGTGGAACTGGGGTTCCTGTCCTGCAATCACTCGAGATTCCTCGTCGATGAGGTGAGTCGGCCCGGTCTTGGGGCACGACAACTCGGCCCCAATTCCATACGGGCGGCAGACGATGTCAAGGGGAATACTCCGGGGGTCCACTCAGGGAACAAGAAGCCCCTATTTTGGTTTGCATACGTTCCCCTCCGTGCGAGGGGCGGAAACGGGTTCTTTCCCAACTGAGGTCCAACCGCAGCATCGGAGCACTCGGGTATGGCCAACCGCATCGACGTGGAGAGCGTCCCCAACCCGCGGGGTGGGGCCCTCGTCACCGGAGCAACACTAGCACTCGCCCTGATGATCGTAGGGTGCTCCTCTGCCCCCACGGAGCTTCCGAATCCCAGAAGACTCGTGGTGCACTCCGGGGCCCGCCTCGCCCCCACGAAGGCAGAGATGGAAGCCGTAGACGGCTGGATCCGCGAGGAAGTCGACAGCATCACGGCAGACCCCTCCTTCATGATCATCACCCAGGCCCAGGAGGGCCCCGCGTACCCTTGGGACGGCTTCGAGATGAACGAGCAAGCCGACACGGCGACCGTCCGGGTACAGGCCGGGACGGACGCCGGCGGCCCCTACCTGATCTACGCCCACCTGCAGCTCATGGCTGCCCAGGACCGGCTCGATCGTTGGTACCCGGAGGCCGTGGGTCTGGAAGGCTACGAGCTGGAACGCGCCATCCTGGCCCGCACGGCCGACACCTGGACCTACCAACGGTCGCTTTTCGACGCACGGCCCTACGGCCTGCTCGACGAGTTGATCTACGCCAAGCAGAACGGCTACCTGGACGCGTTCATTCTCACCGCGAGGCCGGACGACTTCGTGGAAGCTCGCCGGGCGTGGTTGGAGGAGAATCCCGGCGGGCCGGAGGAGTACGTCACCTGGTTCCAGAACACCTTCCGACGCCAGCCACCCGGTCTCCGGGGGGGTTGATCCTCACGCTGCCGAAGCACGGACCCGCCTGAGCGCGCGCCGGACCGTCGTCAGCGGGCCGGACCCTCCAGTTCCCATCCACGACCGACGGGCTCGGCCGA
>JAHEKK010000482.1 GCA_024638395.1 Gemmatimonadota bacterium
CCGAATAGCCCTCGAGCGTCATGACTGGGAGGCCGCCCGCACGCTCGTGGTGGGAACGCCGAGCACCGTACCCTGGGACCAGTATCCCCAATTCGCTGCAATCGTCGAATTCGCGAGGGGACTCGGGGCGGCCCGCACCGGACACTGGGGTGATGCCGGCGCTGCTCTCGATGCGCTGAGCGACCTCCGCTCACGCGCCGCAGAACTCCCCATCCAGTACGACTGGGCCACTCAGGTCGAAGTTCAAATGCTGACTCTGCGCTCCTGGATGGCCCATGGGCAGGGGAATATCGAGGAAGGGCTCGCCTTGATGCGGCAAGCCGCCGACCTGGAGGCATCCACGGAAAAGAACCCCGTGACCCCTGGGGAGGTACTCCCGGCCGCCGAGTTGCTGGGGGACATGCTCCAGGCCCAGGGCCTCCGTGAGGACGCGGCCCTCGCCTATGAGGCGGCTCTAGCCCGAACACCCAATCGACGGAACAGCCTCATCGGAGCCGGCAGGTCGCCGGCTCCCCGCTAGAGGAGCACCAGACGTCCCGTCCTTGCCTCGCCCGACCCACCCTCACGGCCTGTGGCGTCAAGCAGGGCACTGCGGACTAGGTTCCCTCGCTCACCTCGGCCTCCTGGGAACCGGACAGGCTCAGCTCAGCCCCTTCGCTCCGTGCGATGACCGCTGAAGCCGTGAGGTCACCCGTCACGTTCACGGCCGTTCGGAGCATGTCCAGAATCCGGTCGACACCCAGAATCAGAGCGATTCCCGCCTGCACCTGATCCCCGAGGCCAACCGACTGAAGCACGATGATGAGCGTGATGATCCCGGCGCTGGGAACGCCCGCCGCGCCGACGGAGGCCAGGGTGGCGGTGAGGACCACCGTCAACTGCTCACCGACCCCCATGTCGAACCCGTAGATCTGAGCGATGAACATCACCGCCACCGCCTGATAGAGGGCCGTGCCGTCCATGTTGATCGTGGCACCGAGGGGCAACACGAACGATGAGACCTCCTTGGGCACGCCCACCTCCTCCTCCGCCGTCTCCATGGTCAGAGGCAGCGTGGCGTTGGAGGACGAGGTGGAGAACGCGATCAGCGGAACCTCGCGGATGCGCTTGAAGAAGGCGCCCGGGTTGAGGCGCGCCAGGAACCGGAGGATCAACCCGTACGTCACGAGAGCATGGAGGAGCAGTCCCGCCACCACCACCACAGAGTAGACGAGCAGGCTGCGCAGCAGGTCGAGCCCGAACTGCGCCACGATGGCCGCGATCAGAGCGAACACCGCGTAGGGGGCGAGGAGCATGACCCAGTCGATCACCACCATCGAGGCCTCGTTGATGCCTTCGAAGACCCTCAGCACGGGATCCCGCAGCCGTGGGTCGAGAGTGCTCACCGCAGCCCCGAAGATGATCGTGAAGATGATCAGTGGCAGCAGGTCCATGTCGGCCGCGGCCTGGATCGGGTTCGTCGGGATCATGGCCAGGAGCGTCTCCACCACCGACGGCTTCTCGGCCGCCAGGGTCATCCGCTGGGCGGCCTCTCCGGAGAACTGACCTGCCAGGGCGTCCCGGGTCGCGGGATCCACACCGGATCCCGGCCGCACCAGATTCGAGATCCCGAGCCCGATGGTCACGGCCACGGCGGTGGTGGCCATGTAGTACACCAGGGTCTTCCCCCCGATACGGCCCACCTTCCGAAGATCCCCCAACGAAGCGGTACCCACCAGGAGGCTCGCCACCACCAGAGGCACCACGATCATGGTGATGAGACGGATCCATGCGGTCCCGAAGGGCCCGATGGCCACCAAAAAGTCCTGGAGCGGCTCGATTCCAGCCAGGTTCGCCACGATCCCGACGACCACGCCGGCGATCAGGGCAATCAGGATCTTGGTGTACAACTGCATGAACTTCCCTCGGTCAGGGGTTGCGTCTCCGGTGCGCCCGGGCCGGGCCGAAGATAGGGAGGATATGTATCTTTTGCATATGCGTGACCGCTCTCTGACGAAAACCCCGCTGCGCCTCGTAGGGCCAAACATGAGATGCAGCAGACTGCCCCGTGGGACAGGGCTGGGGGCAGCCGGGATTCTCGCGGCTGTCGTCGTGGCCTGTGGGGACCCCCAGCCGGCCCGCTCCCTGGAGGATTCGGGCCGCAGCGGTGCCGACGCCGTGCCACAGGCACCGAGCGCCACGGGGCGGACCTACCAACGAACCATCGTGTTTTTCGACACGAGCCAGGACACGACCATGTTCGTACCCTGGGACTTCGAGAACCGAAGCCAACCCGGGGGGGTTGCCCGCACCCTTCGGGGCTGGCTCGGCCGGGGTGGCGAATGGGCTCTCTTTGCCGAAGACGAGTGGATCACGGCGCCGAGCCGCGTGCCCTGGAGGATTCTGCCTCGGGGTCCTGTGCGACTGGTGGTGGACACGGACGACGTGATGCGCACCGTCGTGTACCGGGAAGGCCTGCGGGACCTCACCGTGGACATTGGTCAGACACAGGTGGAGTGGCGGGGCCAGCGGGGAGGAGGAATGGGCGTGGCCGGAGGTATCGTGGCAATGGGGCGAAACGCGCAGCTTCGAGCGGGCCCGCAGGCCCATTCCCGTTCTGTGGGAGTTCGCCTCCGCAGACGGAGAACTGGGCGGGAGCGTCGAAGCCATCAGCTCCCATCTGAAGACCCTCGACGGAGAGGGCGCGATCTTGCCTGCGCTGGGCGCTTACGAGGTAGCGGGGACCGTTACCGTCGGAGACGTGGAGCGAGAGGTCAGGGGCTTCCTACGACACATCCAACGGTGACACGGCGCGTGGAGCGGAGCGCTTGAACGACGAGATCCTCCGGGCCGTCCTCACGGTGGTCGCTGGAGCCCTTGCCGGCGGCCTTACGAACACCGTCGCCATCTGGATGCTCTTTCACCCCTACGAGCCGCGTTCCCTGTTGGGCCGCAAGTTGAGCTTCCTGCAAGGCGCCGTGCCCAAGAGCCAGCCCCGCCTGGCTGCGGCCATCGGTCGGACGGTGGGTACAAGGCTACTCACCGAGGACGATCTGACCCGCATCTTCGGGCAACCCGAGTTCAGGGAAGCCTTCGACGAACGGCTGCATGCCTTTCTCCACGATCTCCTCGAAGTGGAGCGGGGGTCCCTCCGTCAGCTCCTGGGAGACGAGGTCATGACGGAGCTCGACCGGATCGTCGAAGACGTGGTGGAACACAGCACCCTCAGGCTCGGCGAGTATCTGGCCTCGGCGGATTTCGAGGATTTCGTCTCCGACAAGGCGTCCGAGCTGGTCGCTTCGGTGGCGGCGGAGCCCGTGGCCGACGTGCTGACCCCCGCCCGTGAAGCACTCCTGACGGACGCCGTGGACGAATGGATCCACGGGCTGGTCACCAGCGAGGGGTTCGAGCAGGCCATTTCCGATTCGGTGGAGCGCGGGGCCGAACGTCTACTCCAGCCCGAGCGGACGATTCATGAAATCATGCCGGACGGACTGGCCGGCACGCTGGAGAAGGCCATCTCCGGCTACCTGCCCCTGGCCATACGCAGGCTGGGCCGCATGCTCGAGAACCCGGCCGCCCGGGAGCGGTTCGAGCATGCCATCCACGAAGTCCTGCGTCGCTTCCTCCA
>JAHEKK010000483.1 GCA_024638395.1 Gemmatimonadota bacterium
GTCCGGAGTTCCTGGGAGTGACGGGGGATGGGCGCCTCTTTTTCAGGGCCGGCTTTCCCCAAAGGGATGACGAGCCGTTTCGGGGGATGTTCCGACCCGATCAGATGTATGCTCTTCTCACCGGACAGGGAGAACTGGCCGTTGATCTCGGCGTTCACCCCGGCGCGGAAGGGTTCCTTTCGGCGGGAGGAGGCGTCGAGTCTTTCTACGGGCATCCACATGCCAAGAGCACTGCGGCCGCAGTGTGGGGGGACCGGGTGCTCATCAGTCCGAACGATGTCTTCGAGCTGAGGGCGTTCACGCTGGATGGGCAGCCGTCGATGGTCGCCCGACTCGACTATGAGACGGCCCGTCCCACCCAGGAAGACATGCGGCAGTGGTTTGAGGACCTCACGGCGAATGACACGCCAGAGGAGCGGGCTGCGTTTCGCCGGACGTTCGACGAGTTTCCTCTGCTCGAGTCGTTCCCTGCGTTCGCCGCCATCGTCGTAGACGAACTTGGTTACGTCTGGGTACGTGAGTTCGGCACGCCCGGAGATGAGCGAGCCACGTGGATCGTGTTCGACCCCGGGGGCATGGCGCTGGGCCGCATGGAGACGCCGCCAGGCCTCGACGTCTACCAGATTGGAGCCGACTACATCCTCGGCCGAGCACGCGACGAGTTTGACGTGGAAGGGGTACAGCGGTGGCCTCTCGCCCGTCCGTAGGAAGCTCCGCATGACAGGGGGCTACTGCTGGGGAGCACTCGGCTTGCGGCTCGCGCTCACCAGCCACCAGTATGGCGCGCAGCAGGACCGCTCGCCGTTGGGCCGCCCCGAACCGCCTCGTCCCACCCAACGCACAGCGGAACCGCTAGCCCTCAGGATCGCACAAGCGAGAGGACCTCCTCAGGAGCGCTGCCGGTGGCGGCGCCGAAACGACGCGAAGCGTCTCAGTGCCATGCTGATGCCGGTGATTCCCAACACCACGGTGGCCAGCGACGCGATGCCAGCAATGGTCTGTCCTGCCAGCCCCCAGTACTCGCCCGTGTGGGCGTAGCGGAGGAAACTCCGGAAGCGCCGCGCCCGGGGCTGGTCGTCGTAGACGTCCCGCTCCACCACCTGGCCTGTTCGAAGGTCGAGGCGGAGCGCCTCGAGATGCTGAGGCTGCCCCGGGTGTCCCCGGTACACCTGTGCAGACACGGTGGCGGCGCCCTGGCGCGGAAGTGTGAGCACGGCTTTTCGAAAGCCGACCTGCGGTCCCCCACCCGCGCCGGCCGCTGTGAGAAGGGCCTGTCGGACGTCCGGCGGCTCGGATGCGGCTCTGTCCGGAAGACCCGCTCGAACCAGGGGCTCGGCTACAGAAGCGGGTCGGCCCGCATCGTCCCCCGCTGCCCATCCCACGAGGTCCCCCGCCCACGCGTAGGAGACGACCGTAGCGGAGGCCACGATCACCAAGAGGGGCGTCGCCGACCAGACCCCCAGGACGTTGTGCCAGTTGAAGTCCCGCGTTCTCGGCCGGAGCCCTCGCCGAAAGAAGAGCACCTGCCGGAACTGGGCCCACGTTCGCGTACGGGGAACCCACAGAATAGGGCCCGAGCAGAGCATCAAGAGGAAGACCAGATTGGCGGCACCCGTCCATGCCCTCCCTCGGCGCCGATCATCTGGGCCGACGTTGAACCAACGGTGCCATCCTTTGGCGGCTTCGAGGAAGGCCTCGAGGCGGGGGAAACCGGTGGCGAGTAGCGTGCCGTCGTAGGGATTCAGATAGACCCGTTGGCCACCCGCGGCAGAGACCTGAACAGCCGAGCCGGGCCCGGGTCGGAACGTGACGGTCGCCGGGGCGAAGGTTCCATGGGCCTCTTGCCCTGCCGCCGATGCCCGATCCCGGATCTCCTCCAGTCCGAGGGCGGTCGTGCCGGGCCGGGTCTCCACATCCAGTCGGCTCTCGGCCCAATGGATCCACTGGGCTTCGTAAGTCAGTACGACCCCCGTTGCGGACATCATGATGATGATCGCGCCGGCCGTGACGCCGCCGGCGAGGTGCGTCCAGAACAGGGCTTTCCGGATCATCGCTGAGCGGAGGCCTTCAATCGGTTCGGGGCGTGTAAGGGACGGGGTTTCGGATCAATACCGAGGAACCCGCCTGCGAGGAAGACCTGGAGCGCTTCCCTAACGGCCGAACAGGTTCCGCGCCGCGAGCCCGACCCTCAGTTGGCGCTGGGTCGTGGCGGGCCACCCGCCAGGGCGGGCGTCGAAGACGTTGTCCACCCCCACGGTTGCCTCGAGGCCGCCGGGGAGAGGGGCGGTGGCCTGGATGTCGGCGGCCGTGAAGCGCTCCTGCGTCCCGATTCGGGCGGTCCGGCCCCCCTCGTCGACACCGATGATCGGCGCGGCGCCCGTGTAGTGCAGCGTGCCGTCCAGTCGCGTGTCACCCATGAGTTGCCAGGAGGCCCGCACGCGCCCCGTGTGGCGGGCCCTTCGGTCGAGGGGCAGATCGAGGTCCAGCGAGCGAGCGTCGAGGAATCCGTAGCCGGCCGTCAGGTCCCACCCGTCCCCCAGGGCTCTGACGCTCACCTCGCCTCCCTGGGTCACGGCGCGGGCGACGTTGCGCGGCGAATAGATCAGCAGACCGGAGGCCGTGTACCCCTCGAAGGCGGACTCGATCAGGTTCTTCACCTCGGTCCTGTAGGCTTCGACCTCCAGGCTCATTGAAGCCGAGGGCGTCCATTCGGCGCCTCCCGATAGACTCCAGGAGCGCTCCGGCTGGAGGTCTTCGTTGCCCAGGACGGTGTAGCCCGCTCCCAGATTCGCGAAGCTCCACGTGAGCTCCTTGAAGGAGGGGGCCCGAAATCCCCGGGAAAGGCTGCCCCTCAAGCGTACGGCCGTCCCGACCCCGTGGGTGACGCCAAGCGTGGGAGACAGAGACGATCCCCAGCGGTCGTTGACGGTGGCGCGCGCCCCGCCTGTGACGATGGTTCCGCCCCTGCGCCAGGCGTCCTGGGCGAACAATTCGAGTTGCTGGTCGCTGGCCTCGTCGCTGAGGATCTTGTCCGGGGACTCGATCCGGCGGAGGGCCGCTTCGACGCCCAGGTCGAGCTCGTGTCGGCCCACGGCCGCGCCGTACAGGGCCGAGGCCTCGAGGAGCCGCTCCCTCTGCGTCTCGTCGCCGTCCGTCTCGATGGGCAGGGTGCCTCGGGCGCTTCGGAACAAGTGGTCCCAGGACTGGCCGAGCACCCTGAGTGTGACTGCGCCCGGTCCAGCCTGCCGCTTCGCTTGGGACCACGCGGTCACGCCGGTGTTGTCGTTGAACCCGGAGAACCCTCCCCCTACGGGCCACCGCTGCCGCTCCCGCAGATAACTGCCGTCGGCCCTGAAGTCCCAGCGTCCGTGTTGAGCACGGGCTGTGGACCGTACGTCCCATACCCTGGCAAAGGCGTCCGAGCCGTCGATCAAACCGGGCACCCGGTCTTCCTGGCGCCAACTTCCCGTCACCCGGTACTGCAGGTCCCCCCCTCCGGATTCCACGGTGGCCGCCGCCTCCCGGCGGCCGGCGCCCCCGGAGAGGGCCGACGCATGGGCCCGAAATCCGGTCTCGGGGGTCGCCGTCACCACGTTGATCA